>NZ_JABBPF010000181.1 GCF_012927415.1 Polaromonas sp.
CGCAAACGGAGAGCAACTTCGCTGGCTACTCGTCCGAGGACCTTGTCGGTCGCGTCAATCACAAACCACTCGTGCGTCACGTCAGCGGGTTTGGCGCTGAAGGTTTTCATGAGTTTCTCTTATTTAAAAGGAGGTTTGTCGGGTTCTTTTCCACGGTCGGCGTTCCTCTAGTGAGAACCTCTTAGGTGGTCATTTGCCTGCATTCGCCTCAAGGAACAGGTCCTAAAAGTGTTTTCAAGCAACTCTGCCGCGGAACCACAGGTGCGCTGCCGAGCCTGTGATTATATGAACTATCAAGGGCTTGCGTCAATTTTCCAGGGGTTCACTGTTGCGAGAAGGTACGATATAGCCATGTTTTCCTACCGCCACGCCTTCCATGCAGGCAACCATGCCGACGTTCTCAAGCACACCACCTTGATTGCGTTAATGAAGTACCTGACCCAGAAAGACACGGCGCTGACTGTTATTGACACCCACGCGGGTGCCGGCCTGTACCGACTTGACGGCGACTACACCGAGACCAGCGGCGAAGCGAGCGAAGGTGTCTTCAAACTCATTTCGCAATCAAAAGTCGATCAGGTCCAGGCAATACGGCCAGTACGAGCTACCAAAACAATAGCAAATCCAGTGCACTCCGAAACTGGAGCGACGACTGTGGAATCCGCAGCCACTTCCCCGGCCGTCAGCGATTTTGCCTGGGCGCCCGCCCTGCAGGACTATCTTGACGTGTTGCGCAGCCTTAATCCGCAGTTCGCCCAGACCGGGGATCCCCTGCACCTGAAGATTTACCCCGGCTCGCCTTTTATCGAGCAGCAATTCCTGAGCGGGCGCGACAAGCTCAAGCTGTTTGAGCTGCACCCGACCGATTTCAAGTCATTGGCCGGCAATATCGAGCAGCTCGGCGTTGGCCGCCAGGTCACAGTGACGCGTGAAGATGGTTTCGAAGCCCTCAAGACATTTTTGCCGCCACCAGCGCGCCGGGCCATGGTGCTGTGCGATCCGAGCTATGAAATGAAGACCGACTATCTGCGCGTGTCGGCCTGCATGTCCGACGCCGTCAAGCGCTTTGCGACCGGCACTTATGTGGTCTGGTATCCCATTATCCCGAGGCCGGAAGCGCACGACCTGCCGCGCAAGCTCAAGACGCTGGCGGTGAAGGCAGGCCGGAGCTGGCTGCATGCCACGCTCACCGTCAAATCGAGCAAGCTGACGACCGATACCGAAGGCGAAGTGGTGCGCCCCGGCCTGCCCGCCAGCGGCATGTTTATCATCAACCCGCCGCACACGCTGAAATCTGAACTGCAAGCTGCCCTGCCGCAGATGGTCGCGCTGCTTGGCCAGGACCGCAACGCCGGCTTCACTCTGGAACACGGCGGCTAATCCTGTCCGACTAGTATTTCAGCGCGGCGCTCTTGCCCCAGAAAACGCGGTAGGCAAATACCGTGTAACCAACGATCATGGGCAACACCACCGCCGCGCCCGCCAGAATGACGCCCATCGATTCCGGCGCAATGGCAGCCTGCCAGATATTGATGCGGTCTATGACCAGCCACGGAAAGAGGCTGTAAGCCAAGCCGTAAAACGCCAGTAAAAAAACCCCTATCGTGGCGCCAAAAGGCACCCAGATGCCATATTCATTGCCCTGCGCCAGACGCGTTGGCAGGCGTTGCAGGCTACGGTGAATTACCCAAAACAGCACGGCTGTGGCGGCTGGAATGGGCAGCAGCAACACGATATTGGGAAAAGCAAACCACTTGTCGAAAATCGTGCGGCTGACCAGTGGCGTGGCCAGTGATATGGCGGCAACACCTGCCATGGTGAACAGCAGACTGCCGCGCGCCCAGCGCACCGCCTGAAGTTGCAAGGCCCCACCGGACTTGATGATGAGCCATCCCGCGCCCAGCAGGCAGTAAGCGGACAACAGCGCCAGCCCAATCACAGCGTTGAAGGCCACCACCCAGCCAGTGGAGGCAAAGCCGGTAATCAGCGAACCGAGCATGTAACCTTGCGACCAGCCCGCCATCAGGGAACCAGCGTAAAAGGCCCTGTTCCACAGCGGCTTGTGCGCCGCGCGCGCCTTGACCCTGAAGTCAAAGGCCACGCCGCGCAAGGTCAGCCCGATCAGCATCATGGCCACCGGCAAATACAGGGCGCCCAGAATGACACCGTGCGCCATCGGAAACACGGTGAGCAAGATGCCGACGCCAAGCACCAGCCATGTTTCATTGGCATCCCAGAACGGGCCGATGCTGGCGATCATGCTGTCCTTGTCGTCTTCGCTGACGCGCCGCATCAGCACGCCCACGCCAAGGTCGTAGCCGTCCAGAATGACATACGCCAGCATCGCCAGGCCCATGACGCCCAAAAAGACGATGGGCATCCAGCCGGCGGCTTGTGTCAAATCAGGCGCCAAATCAAGCATGAGCGACTCCTTTTAGCCTGACCTCTTTTTCCGGATAGGTCACCGGATTAGGCGTGTTTTCCATCCCGCTGCCAAAAGGACTGTTCGCCTGGGTCTTGTGCCGTGCCAGATAAAACACGACCGAGACGTAAGCCACGATCAGCGCGGCATAAAGCGTCAGATACAGCGCGAGCGTGAGGGCGATTTTGGGCGCGACAACTTTTGAGGCCGCGTCGGCGGCGGTCAGCACGCCAGACACCAGCCAGGGCTGCCTGCCGATTTCGGTGGTGTACCAGCCCGCAATCAATGCGACCCAGCCAGCAAAGGTCATCGCCACCAAAATCATCGCCTGCCAGCGTTTGAGCGTGCGGGCCGGGTCTTTCTTCCAGGGCGCCAGTTGCAGCAGACTGGACCAGCTCACGGCCAGCATCAGCAAGCCCATGCCCACCATGATGCGAAAAGCCCAGAAAACCGGCGCGACCGGCGGATGTTTGCCTTCAAATTCATTCAATCCCTTGACCTCGCCGTCGAGACTGTGGGTCAGGTAGAGCGACGCGAGCTTGGGTATGGCAATTTCATAACGATTTTCATGGGCCTTTTGATCAGGCAGGGCAAACAGCACGGCAGGAACGCCTTTTTGCGTTTGCCAGATACCCTCCATGGCGGCCAGCTTCGCCGGCTGGTGCTCCAGCGTGTTCAAGCCGTGAAGATCGCCGGCAACAATCTGCATGGGAATCAGGATTGCAGCCAGGTAAATCCCGGTTCTCAGGCTGGCCATGACCTCGGCGCAACGCTCCTTGCGCAGCCAGCGGTAGGCCGAAACTCCGGCCACCAGGAAGGCCACCGTGAGGCCGGACGCCAGTAGCATGTGCGTGAAGCGGTAGGGAAACGACGGGTTAAAGATCACTTCGAACCAGCTCGTGACGTGGGCCTTCCCGTCAATCATTTCAAACCCGGCGGGTGTATGCATCCAGGAGTTCAGCGCCAGAATCCAGAACGCCGACAGCGTGGTACCGCCGGCCACCAGCAACGTCGCGACGGTGTGCATTCTTTCACTGACGCGGGCCCGACCAAAGAGCATTACGCCCAGCATGGTGGCTTCCAGGAAAAAGGCGGTCAGCACTTCGTAGGCCAGCAACGGCCCGGCAATGTTGCCGACTTTTTCCATGAAGCCCGGCCAGTTGGTGCCAAACTGAAAACTCATGGTGATGCCGCTGACCACACCCAGTGCAAAGGTCAGCGCAAAAATCTTGACCCAGAACTGGTAGGCGTCCATCCAATGCTGTTGACCGGTCTTGACGAAGCGCAGCTTGAAAAACAGCAGCACCCAGGCCAGCGAGATGCTGATGGTCGGAAAAAGAATGTGAAAGCTCATGTTGGCCGCAAACTGAATCCGGGCCAGAACAACTGCGTCAAGTCCATCCATGATCAACTCCTGTTTTCATCGCAAAGTGTCGCTGGCTCCAGCGCCACAGGTTTCATCAAGGCACGGCCGGTAAAACCTGCCTTGACAGTACTGCTGACCTTGTCCCTGACTTCCAGCAGCTTTTGCACCTTGGCGCCCATCTTCATCAGGCTGACCAGCGTGCCTGAGTCCATCTTCTGCACGTCGGCCAGCCAGCCGGTCATCAACTCGATCAGGTCGTGCATCTGCTTCATGCGGCCCTGTGCATGCAGGTCGTCCTGACCAAACGGCTGCTCCATCAGCGCGTCGCGCAGCATGGACAGCGTCGGGTCAATCTCGCGCTTGCGCCGCTCTTCGGCCAGCGTACGGAAAATCGCCCAGACATCTTCAGGGGCCTGGAAATACTCGCGCCTGTCATTGGGCAGGTGCTGCAGCCGCACCAGGTTCCACGACTGCAACTCTTTCAGGCCCATACTGACGTTGGAGCGGGAAAAAGACAGCGCTTCGCCAATGTCATCGGCATTGAGTGCGCGGGGCGATACGTACAACAAGGCATAAATCTGCCCCACGGTGCGGTTGATGCCCCAACGGCTGCCCATCTCCCCGAAGTGAAGAACGAAACGCTGTGTAAGGGGAGCAAGGTTCATGGTGCGAGGTACTGAAGTTTCAGGAATTACTGAAATTCTAGTAAGTTGCAACACTTCGCGGCGGCTGTTTCAATTATCCCGCTGATCCTGAAGGATAAAGTCAGCCGCCATGACGTGCAGCGGCAAACCCCGGCGGAAATAATCAGGAAGTCAGGGTTGCTTCACGGCTGGAGAATGCCGCATGAGCCTGGTTTTGGCTTTTGCTTTTGCTTTGGTTCGGGGGCTTCGGGTTTTGCGAACCGATCCCGGCGCCTGCATGGCCTGCAGTGTGGATTCGGCCAGATTCAGCGACACCTCGGCAACGCCTGCCGCCGTCAAGCCCAGAGCTTCCGCTGCCGCCTGGCTAACGTCAATCACACGCCCGGGGGCAAACGGACCACGGTCATTGATGCGGACGTCCACTTCACGGCCAAGTGTCAGGCTTCGCACCCGAACCACCGTGCCGAAAGGAAGGGTCTTGTGAGCGGCCGTCAGCGCATATTTGTCGTAGCGTTCGCCATTGGCGGTAAGACGGCCATGAAAGCTAGCACCGTACCAGGAAGCACGGCCGCGCTCCAGCTCCCGCGCGGCTTCTCCGGTTAGCTGATATTTTTCATCCACGCCGCCGGGCTCGGCTTGCACGGCGGACTGCGACGCCTCTGGCAGAAAAAATGGCTCGTGAAGCCGCTCAAGGATTCGCTTGGCGATGGAGCCAGCGGGCCCGGACGGCGATGGCAGCGGCGGGGATGCTTCAGGCAACTGCTCCGACAAGGGCGGCATTGACTGGGGCGCCACCGCGCAGCCTGACAGCGCCGAGAACAGCGCTGCGGCAATCCAGTGCTTGATGCAAGCCCGGCGCATGGTTCCAAAACCAGCGTTCAAGCCAGCTTGAGGCGGCGAATGATCTCTGTTGTCGCCGCTGCCTGGTTCATGGTGTAAAAGTGAATGCCCGGCACACCGGCCGTGCAGAGCTGCTCGCACAGCGCCGTCATCACGTCGAGGCCAAAACTCCGGATCGACAAAGTGTCGTCGCCAAAGCCCTGCAGGCGCAGGCGGATCCAGCGCGGAATTTCCGCCCCGCAAGCGTCGCTGAAGCGCATCAGCTGCGTCGAACTGGTAATCGGCATGATGCCCGGCACCACCGGCACATCGGCACCAAGCCGCCTTGCATCATCAACGAAGCGGAGGTAAGCATCGGCATTGAAAAAATACTGCGTGATGGCTGAATTGGCCCCCGCCTTGACTTTGGTGACAAAAGCCTTGAGGTCGGCATCGGCTGATTTCGCCTGCGGATGGATTTCCGGGTAGGCGCCCACTTCGATGTGGAAAGCCTCACCGGTTTCGGCACGGATAAAAGCCACCAGGTCGCTGGCGTAATGGAACTCGCCTCCGATGCCGTAACCGCTGGGCAAATCACCGCGCAGCGCCACTAGGCGCTTGACGCCCATGGCCTGCAAAACGGCCAGCTGCTGGCGCACCGTGGCCTTGGTTGCGCCCACGCACGAAAAATGGCAGGCAGCAGCCACACCCTCTTCCAGAATTTCCCGGACGGTGCCGAAAGTGCCTTCCTGGGTTGAGCCGCCCGCACCAAAGGTGACCGAGCAAAACTCTGGCCGATGGCTATAAAGCGCCTGGCGCGTCAGACGCAGCTTGTCAGCACCTTCTGCCGTCTTGGGCGGGAAGAACTCGAAACTGATGGGAAGGGTCATCGCAAACTCTCAATCACTCGCTTGGTTGTCGTCTTCGAATTTCTTCTCGCGCTGCTTGCGGCGCGCCGGGCCGGGCTGGCCCGCATGGGCGGCTTCCGGGTCTTCGTGTGGCTCGTAGGACAGCCGCTGCGCACTTCGCGGCAGCCGCTTGGGCGCCTTGCGCACCGGTGCCGCAGCCAGTGGCTGGTCTTCGCCGAAAGCCTCGTGGCCCTTTTGGGCATGAATAAAAAACTCCCGGTTGCCGTCGCCGCCGGCAATCGGCGATTCCAGCCACTTCAGCACATGAAGGCCCAAGTCGGCGCAGCTATCGCGCAGGCGCTTTTCGACAAACTCGAACAATGCCGCGTCACGCACGATACCGCCCTTGCCTACCTGTCCTGGCTGCAACTCAAACTGGGGCTTGACCAGCATCAGCAGATGACCATCGGTCTTGAGCAGGCGCACCACGGCGGGAAGCACCAACGTCAGCGAGATGAAGGACAGGTCGCCCGTGAGGAAATCGAACACCGGATCGAAGCCCTCGAGTGCCGCGCCTTCGTCAGCTTCAGCGACATCCTCAAAGTCGTCCTCGCTGTCACTGCTGACATGCAGGGCGCGACGATAATGCTTCGCCAGGTCGCCGGCCGTGAGTGATCGGGCGTTCACCCCCTCGATGCACACTACGCGCGCGTCGCCGCGCAGGCTTTCATGGAGCTGGCCATGGCCCACGTCCACACCGATGACCCCCAAAGCGCCGTGCTGCAACAGGCAATCGGTAAAACCGCCGGTTGACTGGCCAATATCGAGGCAACGCAAGCCGTGCACGTCCAGACCGGTGTCTTTCAGCGCGCCTTCGAGCTTGAGGCCGCCACGCGAGATGTATTTCGCCTCGGTGGTATCGAGCACCTGCAACTCGGCGTCAGCAGGAATTTCATCACCATTCTTGGCGACCTTTTTCCAGCCCACAGCCTCATCCACGCGCCATTGCACGCCCGAGGTAATCAGGCGCTGGGCCTGGGAGCGGGTGGTGGCATGGCCGTGTTCGACAATAAATAGATCAGCACGCATGAGACTCCAGGAATTCCGGCAACAGAAGCAACGCGAAGGGCAGCCCGAAACCAGGCCACCCAGGCCGCATCAATAGCGGTAGGCATTGGCCTTGTAGGGGCCCGCTTTGGACACGCCAATGTAGGCCGCCTGCTCGTCGCTCAGCTCGCTCAACATGGCGCCCACCTTTTTCAGGTGCAGACGCGCGACTTTTTCATCCAGATGCTTGGGCAGCACGTAGACCTTGCCGACTTCGTAATCAGCCTGCTTGGTGAACAGCTCGATCTGCGCAATTGTCTGGTTGGCAAAGCTTGACGACATCACGAAGCTGGGGTGGCCGGTGCCGCAACCCAGGTTCACCAGTCGGCCCTTGGCCAGCAAAATGATGCGCTTGCCGTCCGGGAAAATCACATGGTCAACCTGTGGCTTGATCTCTTCCCAGCTGCATTTTTCCAGCGACACGACGTCGATTTCATTGTCGAAGTGGCCGATGTTGCAGACGATGGCCTGGTCTTTCATGGCCGCCATATGCTCATAGGTAATCACGTTTTTGTTGCCGGTGGCCGACACAAAAATATCAGCCTTGTCGGCCGCGTATTCCATGGTCACGACCTTGTAGCCTTCCATCGCGGCCTGCAGCGCGTTGATCGGGTCGATTTCGGTGACCCATACCTGGGCGCTCAGCGCGCGCAGCGCCTGGGCCGAACCCTTGCCCACATCACCGTAGCCGGCCACGCAGGCGACCTTGCCGGCAATCATCACGTCGGTGGCGCGCTTGATCGCGTCGACCAGTGATTCGCGGCAACCGTAGAGGTTGTCGAATTTGGATTTGGTGACCGAATCGTTGACGTTGATGGCGCGCAGGGCCAGATGGCCTTTGGCCGACATTTCGTTCAGGCGCAGCACGCCGGTGGTGGTTTCCTCGGTCACGCCGACAATGTTTTTCAGGCGGCGGCTATACCAGGTGCCGTCTTGGGCCAATTTGGCCTTGATGGCGTTGAACAGGCAGATTTCTTCTTCGCTGCCAGGCTTGGAGATCAGGCTGGCGTCGGTTTCAGCCTGGGTGCCCAAGTGCATTAGCAACGTAGCATCGCCGCCGTCGTCCAGAATCATGTTCGGACCTTCTCCCGGCGTGCCTCTGGCGCCGGTGAATTCAAAGATGCGGTGGGTGTAGTCCCAATAATCGGCCAGGGTTTCGCCTTTGATGGCAAACACGGGCGTGCCTCGCTCGGCGATCGCGGCGGCGGCATGGTCTTGCGTCGAGAATATGTTGCAAGAAGCCCAGCGCACTTCGGCGCCCAGCGCCTGCAGCGTTTCAATCAGCACGCCGGTCTGTATGGTCATGTGCAGCGAGCCGGTGATGCGCGCGCCTTTCAAAGGCTGGGCCTTTGCAAACTCTTCGCGAATGGCCATCAGGCCGGGCATTTCGGTTTCGGCGATCTTCAGCTCCTTGCGGCCCCAGGCGGCGAGGGACAGGTCGGCGATCACGTAATCAGGGCGGGTCAGGGTGGGTTTCAATACGGCGTTCATCAGGATTCTCCAAAATCGGCGTCAATTGGGCAAAATAGCCACGCGCTTGGACCTTAAATTGGGGGGTCTGGTTTGTATGACTCACCCGGCGTCAAGGCACATGCGGGTGAGCGTGGTTGCGAATGTCAATCCTGAGCCTGGACCACATGCAGTGGGTTGCAACGCTCCTCAGGAGAACTGGCATTGTACAGAACACTGGAAAACGGTGGCTTGGGAGCAAAAACCGCATGCGAAAATTCGAATGATGCACCCACTGAAGGACTGGCCACTGCAAGCACGTCGCCTCATCATCGGCGTTTTAACCGACATTGACGACACGCTGACGACGGACGGCGCCATCACGGCCGATGCGCTGGCGGCACTGGTGGCGCTACAAGCGGCGGGCCTGTACGTCATTGCCATAACCGGCAGACCGGTCGGCTGGAGCACGCCCTTCGCCCTGGAGTGGCCGGTGGACGCCATCGTCGCCGAAAATGGCGCCGCAGCAATTTTTTTAAAAAAAAATGCCGGCAGGTCCAATGAATACGGTCATGCTTTGCTATCAAAACTATATCAACAGGATGAATCGACGCGACGCGCCAACGATCGACGAATGCAGCGAGTGGCGCGACGCGTGATGCGGGAAGTGCCTGGCGCCAGGCTGTCAGACGACAGTCCCGGCCGCGAAACCGATATGGCCGTCGATCACAGCGAATTTACGCATCTGCCAGCCGAACAGATCGCGCAGGTGCTGCGGATCATGCACGGCGAGGGCATGAATGCGACCGTCAGCTCGATCCACATCAACGGCTGGTTTGGCACGCACAACAAGCTCGATGGCGCGCGCTGGATTGTGCGCGAGCTGCTGGGCCGCGAATTGAACGCGGAAATGGACCGTTGGGTTTACGTTGGCGATTCGACCAACGACCAGCTGATGTTCGAAGCTTTTGATAACTCGGTGGGCGTGGCCAATGTGCGGCGCTTTGAAGCGCAGCTGACGCGCGCGCCGCGCTACATCACCGAGGGCGAGCGCGGCGCAGGCTTTGCCGAAGTGGCGGCCGCGCTACTGACCGCGCGCACTGCCTGACGCGTGAGGCTGCATCAGGCGAGTTTTGCCAGACCCCGCTTTTCGGCCGATGCTTTCTCGCGGGCGACGGTGGTATTGGCGAACTTGGAATGCGCCTCTGTAAAGATGAAGTGGCGGTTTTGCAGTGTGATGAGGCTCGCCACATCAGAAAGGCAGCCCAGATACCAGCACACTGGCTTCAAGTCCGTTTCAGTCGTTTTTTGTGCTTTTCAAGCCTCTTGTCCAACGGATACGGTCTTGTATTGCTATTTATTTAATAGTAATCAGAATTTTGGGCAATCAGACTTTTGGCGGGGCTACCCCAGAACAGTTGCTCGCACTTGTTGGCGCGCTCTGCCGTTGGGTAGGGTCCAACTTTTTTCAGGCGGCCGCGCATCGGCCTTGCACATCAGCAACCCGAGGGGCGGTTGCCGCGCATTGGTATGGCTCCGGTGACGGTCAACGTATTGGTATCTGATGCGGTCGATGACAGCACCTTGTTCTTGAAGGCGACCCGGTCGTTGCGGCGATCGACCACGCTATCGTCCACCGCGCCTGATGCGTACACAATGCCGTTGACAGTGACTTCGAGGCGGCTGAGAGTCGTGGCGCCTTCCCGGTATGCGACTTTGCCCGACATGGTGACGGCGCCGTCCCGGAACTTGCTCAGGTTGTTGAAGGAAAACACGCAGGTGGTGTTGGAGATATCAAATATTTTTTCCACATCGGAAAGGCCGACCTGGCTGCTTCCGTAAAACCCGTTCTGGCCCGCTACCGTGGCCGCCGTCACGGTGATCAGCGAATCGGCGTCGGAGGGCTGTGGCTCGTCGCCCCCACCACCGCAGCCGGCGAGCAGCGAGGCAGCGGCGGCGCAGATCACAAAAGCGGGTAAACGGTTTTTCATGATTGATCCAAAAGGGTTGCTGATGCTCAATCGTAGAAAAAAGTTCATGCGATGTTTGTAGTGAATGATCGCGTAAGCCTGTAAGCCTGCATGTATGTAACCAGCCTCGATCATCCAGTCCAACCTTTTGAGCGAAACAAGCCTAGAGCATGAGCGCTCCTCTTCGCTTGAGGTTTTCTCCGCCCATTGCGGACCCTGCAATCAGGCAGTCCGCAGTAGCACGTTCCTGAGCGCATTGCCGGTGTGCGTGCCCAACTTCACCACCGCCTCCGGCGGCGCGGACGCCACAACCCGGCCACCGGCGTTGCCGCCATCCGGCCCCAGGTCAATCACCCAGTCGGCCTCGGCGATCACGTCGAGGTCGTGCTCGATCACGATCACGCTATGCCCACCATTGACGAGACGGTGCAAGACCTGGATCAGCTTTTCTACATCGGCCATGTGCAGGCCCACCGTCGGCTCGTCGAGCACGTAAAGCGTGTGCGGCGCCTTCTGGCCGCGCCGGGTGATGTCGTCGCGCACCTTGCTCAGTTCGGTCACCAGCTTGATGCGCTGCGCTTCGCCGCCTGACAGCGTCGGCGAAGGCTGGCCAAGCGTTAGGTAGCCCAGGCCCACATCTTTCAGCAGTTGCAGCGGGTGGCCGATGGCGGGCATGGAGGCGAAGAAGTCCACGGCCTCATCGACTTCCATTTTCAGTACGTCGCCGATGCTTTTGCCGCGCCAGGTGACAGCCAGCGTTTCGGGGTTAAAGCGGGCGCCGTGGCAGGTTTCGCACAGCACTTTGACGTCGGGCAGAAAGCTCATGCCGATGGTGCGCACGCCCGCACCTTCGCAGGTCGGGCAGCGGCCTTCGCCGGTGTTGAAGGAAAAGCGCCCCGCCGCATACCCACGCGCACGCGCTTCGAGCGTGTCGGCGAATAGCTTGCGCACCGTGTCCCAGAAGCCGATGTAGGTGGCCGGGCAGGAGCGCGGCGTTTTGCCGATGGGCGTCTGGTCAACTTCGAGCACGCGGTCAACGGCCTGGTAGCCATCAATGCTTTCGCAACCGGTCCAGGCCGGGTGTTTGCCCGCGTCGTCGGCCGCGCGTCCCGCTCGGGTCGATCGTTGCATGACCGCGGCATGCACATTGGTCAGCAGCACATCGCGCGCCAAGGTTGACTTGCCCGAGCCGGACACGCCTGTGACCGCGACCAGCCGATTCAGCGGCACATCGACAGAGACGTTTTTCAGGTTGTGCAGCGTGGCGTCGGCGACCGCGAGCCAGGAGGTGTAGGGGCTGGCTGCAACCGGGGCGGCGTTGTGCAAAACGCTTGCGCTGGCTGCCGCGGCCTTGATGGCCTGCGCTTTCAGGACGGCTTTTGCCTGCTTGCCAAGCGGTTTTGCGGCGGCTGCGCTCGATGAGCCCGCCGAGGGGGCGTCTGGGCCCGGTTCCGCAACGGCGCCTCCCGTCCGCGTTTCGCGGCGAATTTGCAGCGGGTGAATCAACGGATGCGCCAGGTAGCGGCCGGTCAGAGACTCCGGTACGCCAGAGAGCTGTGAAACGCTACCTTGCGCCACCAGCTGCCCGCCACGCTTGCCCGCACCCGGGCCGATGTCGATGATATTGTCGGCGCGGCGTATGGTGTCCTCGTCGTGCTCGACCACCACCAGCGTGTTGCCGCGTTCACTGAGCTTGGCTAAAGCGCCGAGCAAAATCTGGTTGTCGCGCGGATGCAGGCCGATGGTGGGCTCATCGAGCACATAACAGACGCCCTGCAGATTGGAGCCAAGCTGCGCCGCAAGCCGGATGCGCTGCGCTTCACCGCCCGACAGCGTGGGCGCGCCCCGGTCCAGCGTGAGGTAGCCCAGCCCGACATTTTCAAGGAATTCCAGCCGGCTTTTGATTTCCGGAATCAGGTCGCGGGCAATGCCAGCCTCGCGTCCCGCCAGCGCCAGCTGATCAACCCAGGCGCGCACATCAGTCACCGACAAGGCAGCAATTTCGGCGATGCCGACGCCGGCAAATTTCACGGCTCTTGCCTGGGCATTGAGGCGCGTGCCTTCGCAGCTCGGGCAGACGGCGTCGAGCACGTCGTCGGTTTCGGGTTCACCAAAGGTCTGCTCGCGCCCCTTGTTGTCGTCAACGCCCAGCACCGAATCGTCAAACACTTTGCGCTGGTCTTTGGTGAGCTTGACGCCTGTTCCCACGCAATCGGGGCACCAGCCGTGCTTGCTGTTGTAACTAAACAGGCGCGGGTCAAGTTCAGGGTAAGAGGTAGAACAGATGGGACAGGCGCGCCGGGTCGAGAAGGCTTCAAGCTTGCCAATCGCCTTTGCGCTGCTGCCGGCCAGCATCGCACCGCGCAGTCCATCAAGCGGCGCGAGCACATGCACCACGCCCTTGCCGTGCTCCAGCGCGCTGGCCAAAGTCGCGCGCAAAGCGGCTTCGTTGTCGGGCGATACCTGGAGGTCGGCGATCGGCAGCTCGAGCGTATGTTCCTTGAATCGGTCAATACGCGGAAAGCCGGTAGTGGGCAAGAATTCACCATCAACCCGCAGGTGCGTGTAGCCGCGTGGCCGTGCCCAGTCAGCCAGCTCGGTATAGACGCCCTTGCGGTTCATCACCAGCGGAGCGAGCAGGCCGATATGCTGGCCTCGGTAGGTTTTGAGCAGTTGCGCGGCAATGCTCTCGGGGCTTTGCGGCATCACCGCAGCGCCGTCTTTGGTGCAGTGCTGCACGCCCAGCTTGACGTAGAGCAGGCGCAGAAAATGCCAGACTTCGGTGGTCGTGCCGACGGTCGATTTGCGCCCGCCGCGCGACAGGCGCTGCTCGATCGCCACGGTAGGCGGAATCCCGTACACCGCATCGACCTCGGGCCGCCCGGCCGGTTGCACGATGCTGCGCGCGTAGGCGTTGAGCGATTCGAGATAGCGCCGCTGGCCTTCGTTGAACAGGATGTCAAAGGCAAGCGTGGACTTGCCAGAACCCGACACGCCGGTCACCACATTGAATTTGCCGCGCGGAATATCGACCGACAAGCTCTTGAGGTTGTTTTCCCGGGCGTTGACGATCTGGATCATGTTCGAGAAAGCCGGTCGGGTCTTCCACGCCTTGGGCCGCTGCTCTTCAACTTTGTACGTCTGGCCCATGGCCAGCTCGTACTCGCGCAGCGCCAGCGCCGTGTGCGAGGTCGGGTGCTGTCGGACGTCCTCAGGCGAGCCCTGGGCCACCAGCAGTCCGCCCGCTTCGCCGCCCTCCGGCCCCAAGTCAATCAGCCAGTCGGCCGAGCGGATCACGTCCAGGTTGTGTTCGATGACGATGAGAGAGTTGCCGGCTTCGAGCAGCTTGCGCAGCGCGCGCATGAGTTTGGCAATATCGTCAAAATGAAGGCCGGTGGTCGGCTCGTCAAACAAAAATAGCGTGCCGCGACCGGGATATCTCAAAGCCATTGCCTGATTGCTGGCGCTTTTGCCTTTACCGGCCGTCTTGCTGGCGTTGGCGAGGAAACCAGCCAGTTTGAGCCGCTGCGCCTCACCGCCCGAAAGCGTGGGCACGGGCTGGCCCAGCTTCACGTATTCCAGGCCGACATCGACGATCGGCTGCAATGCGCGTACCACCTCGCGGTCTTGGGCAAACAGTTGCACTGCCTCGCTGACTGTGAGGTCGAGCACGTCGGACACGTTCAGCAGCCTGGGCTTGAGCTGGCCGATGGCGTTGCGCTCGATGGTCACCTCCAGAATTTCGGGTCGATAGCGCTTGCCGTCGCAATCGGGGCAACGCAAATAGACATCGCTCAAAAACTGCATCTCAACGTGTTCAAAACCCGATCCGCCACAAGTCGGGCAACGTCCGTCACCGTTGTTGAAACTGAATTTGGAGGCGGTGTAGCTGCGCTGTCTGGCCAATGGGGCTTGCGCAAACAATTCACGCATGGCGTCCCAGGCGCCTACATAGCTGGCCGGATTGGAGCGAGCGGTCTTGCCGATCGGCGACTGGTCAACAAACACCACGTCGGTCAGGTGGTCGGCGCCCATCAAGCGGTCATGCAGGCCTGGCGTTTCGGTCGCCTTGCCAAACTGGCGCAGCAAGGCGGGTGCCAGGATGTCCTGCATCAGCGTGGATTTACCCGAGCCGCTGACACCAGTAACGCAAACCAGGCGCTGCAGCGGAAACTCGACTGTCAGATTTTTCAGGTTGTGGTCGCGCGCGCCTTCCAGAATCAAGCGTGGCGTGCTGTCAGTCACCGCCCGCCTGAAGCCCATGCCGACCTGCTTGCGCGCACCCAGATAGGCACCCGTCAGCGTGTCAGCATGCCTGAGGTCTTCGGGCGTGCCGTCAAACACGATCTGACCGCCCTTCTCGCCCGGGCCGGGGCCCATGTCGATCATGCGGTCGGCTGCCATCATCACTGCCGGGTCGTGCTCGACCACGACCAGTGTGTTGCCGGCATCGCGCAGCCGGTGCATGGCCTGAGTGATGCGGTTCATGTCCCGCGGGTGCAGGCCGATGGACGGCTCGTCAAGCACAAACAGCGTGTTGACCAGCGACGTGCCCAGCGCGGTGGTCAGGTTGATGCGCTGCACTTCACCGCCTGAAAGCGTGCGACTCTGACGGTCCAGCGTGAGATAACCAATGCCGACATCGCAAAGGTATTTGACGCGGGTGCGGATCTCTTCAAACAGGGACTTCAGGGCTTTTCTCTCGGCTTCGTCGCCCATCACCTCCAGCGAAAGATTGCCGAAAAACTGCTGCAGCCGCTCAATCGGCAGGCGCATCAAGTCATGCAGGCACAAGCCCGGCAGCGCTTCAAGCTGCCCGCGACTCCACTGAACGCCCACCGGCATGAGGCGCTGAACGGCCGGCAGCACCGCATCGGCAGCCTCTTTCGAACCGATGCGCCAGAGCAAAGGCTCCAGTTTGAGGCGAGCGCCGCCGCAGGTTCCACACAGTGTGTAGCTGCGGTACTTGGACAGCAGCACGCGGATGTGCATCTTGTAGGACTTGCTTTCCAGGTAGGCAAAAAATCGCTTGATGCCGAACCAGTGCTGCTTCCATTTGCCGTTCCAGCTGGGTGAACCGTTGATGACCCAGCTTTGCTGCTCGGGCGTGAGTTTGTACCAGGGCGTGTCGCGCGGAATACCCGCCGCTTCGGCGTGGCGCATCAGATCGTCCTGTGCTTCCTTCCAGGCGGGCGTCTGCATGGGTTTGATGGCGCCAGCGCGCAGCGTCAGCTTGTCGTTGGGAATCACCAATCCGTAATCCACCCCGATCACCCGGCCAAAGCCCTTGCAGGTTTCGCAGGCCCCCATGGCCGAGTTGAAGGAAAACAGCGAGGGCGTCGGATCGGTATAACGCAGGTCACTGTCGGGGCAATGCAGACCGGTTGAAAAACGCCACATTTCGTCCTGCGCGCTGTCGCCGCCAGCGTCCTGCTGCTGCACATACACATTGAGCCGGCCGCCGCGCTTCAGGGCCGTTTCTATCGCCTCGATGGCGCGTATTTTTTCAGTGCTGTGCAGGCGAAAGCGGTCGGCCACCACGTCCATCAGCTTGTGCGGACCAGCCGGCGTGTTGATTTCTCTTTCCGCATGGACGCGGGTAAAACCGCTGGCAGATAGCCATTGCTCAAGCTGCCCGGCACTGGTGTTGCCCGGTAGCTCGACCGGAAACGTCATGACGACTCTTGGATCACCGTCGAGGGTGCGCGCCATCAGCTCGGCATAAATCGACTCGGGTGTGTCGTGCCGCACGGCCTGCGCGGTCTGCCGGTCAAATAGCCGGGCCGCGCGGGCATAGAGCAATTTGAGGTGGTCATTGAGCTCGGTCATGGTGCCCACGGTCGAGCGGGAAGAGCGTACCGGATTGGTCTGGTCAATCGCAATGGCGGGCGGCACGCCTTCGACCTTGTCAACAGCCGGCTTGTCCATGCGATCGAGAAACTGCCGCGCGTAGGCCGAAAAAGTCTCCACATAGCGCCGCTGGCCTTCGGCGAACAGCGTGTCAAATACCAGCGAGGATTTCCCCGAACCACTGGGGCCGGTCACTACCGTCATTTCGCCGGTGCGGATATCCAGGTCAAGGTTTTTGAGGTTGTGCTGGCGTGCGCCGCGAATGCGGATGATTCCCTGAGACATTAAGGTGAGGTCTTTCCTGAAAAGGTCAAACATTCTAGGCAGAACCATTTTGAATGTCGGGTTTGGGGGTTAACGCCGCCTGTGGACTCTCCAGTTGGCGCAGTCGTGGTTTGCACGTCTCGTCAAGTTAATACTTTTATGCTTCACTCATAGCCTCGATATAAACAGGGAAAACAAAGTGAACAGAACAAGTTTGTGGTGCTTGGCCATCGTGATCGGAACGCTCAGTCAGGTGAGTCAAGCCCAAATCCTGATTGGACAAACGGCTGGGTTTACCGGCGCCGTGGCGGCCGGTGTGAACGAAACCACGCTTGGCGCGAAGCTCTACCTTGATGCCATCAACACACAAGGCGGTATCGGTGGCCAAAAAATAGAGCTCATTTCGCTGGATGACAAATTTGAAGTGAAGCTGGCGGCGGAAAATGCCCGAAAATTGATTGAAGAGCAAAACGTGGTTGCGATGTTTCTGACACGTGGCACGCCCCATACCGAGGGGATACTTCCTCTGCTCGACAAATACGGCGTGCCGCTCATTGGTCCATCCACTGGCGCCATGGTGCTGCACCAACCGGTCAAAAAGCATGTATTCAATGTGCGCGCAACCTACCAGCGTGAGGCTGAAAGGGCGGTGGCCCATCTGAGCTCCATGGGGATTAGCCGGATAGGGATCGTCTATGCAGACGACAGCTTTGGAATCGATGGTGTAGTCGGCGCACAGAAAGGTTTGGCGAACGCCAGACTCCAGCCTGTCGTGCTGGAAAAGTTCAACCGCACCAAGCCCGACTTCGGACCGATCGCACCCAAGGTATACCAGTCCAACGCGCAGGCCGTCATCATGGTCGCATCAGGACAAGCGGTACTCGACGGCGTGAAGGCTTTGCGAGCAGCCGGCTCTACCGCGCAGATCGTGACACTGTCCAACAACGCTTCGAGTGGATTTGTGAAGAGTCTCGGCGAGAACGGCCGGGGCTTGATCGTCACGCAAGTGTTCCCATCTGAGCGGTCCATTGCCTACCCCATGGTCAAGGAAGCGCTGGAACTGGCCCGGGCAAAAGGACTGGCTGAAGTCAGTCCGGCCATGCTCGAGGGTTTTGCCGCTGCCAAAGTTCTGGTCGAGAGTTTGCGCCGCGCCGGTCCCAAGCCAACCCGCGAAAAAATTCAGTCGGCACTGGAAGGCCTTCGCAAACTGGATATCGGCGGACTTGAAGTGAGCTACAGCCCGCAGAACCACACAGGGCTTGATTTCGCCGATCTATCCATCATCGGCAATGACGGAAAATTTAAACGCTGAAGTTTATGCGCCAGAAACCGGTGCGGGAGCGGCCCTGAGAATGACCGCGTCACTTCCGGTGACGCGATGGCTCGTCGATTCAGTAGTACAGGGCGCACTCCAGTTCCTGGTATCTTTCCGAACCTACGGCTTCCCTGATTTTAGGCGCCAACTCCTGCAGTTTGGCCAGATCACCTGCGGCTTCAACCGCCAAGTTGAGACGGAAGCCGCGTAAACCCAAATTTGCGGTGAGCCGGGTGGCAATCGGATAAGCTTTTGAATAGTGATCCTGTGAATTCTGGTTTGGCATGCCGTTCACATCTCGCCCCGGTATCGTGTGCGCCGCAATCGCGGGAGGCGCGGCCACGGCAAAGCCGGCCAGCAGTCCGAGTTCCACCAGGTGAGTCACATCGCCGGCAATGACGCCCAGGCTGGCTGTCGTTTTGAGCACGTCCTGCAGGCTGCGCTTGCCGTCAAACAATATGAACGCCGAACGTTGTCGGGGCGTCAATGCAAGGGACCGGTTTTGCAAAGCCGATTGACCTAACTCCGTCTTTATATAAATCATCGATTTTTCTCCAATAAACGAGGAACTGGGCGCGAGCTCCCATTGACGTTCTTGTGAATTGTTCTATCAACCTTGCACCGATTTAACTCATTTGTCCGCATACCGCACTACTTCACGGCTTTGGCGCAAGCGTCTTCAATACATGGCGGCTCGGCCGGGCAGCGGTGCCGTAAATCGCTGCTTTTCAGGAGCACCGGGGGGGGCCCTTCCCCCCCCCCCCGCGGTCAGTTGCAACAAGATTTTTGTTGCCGCCCCGCCGCGCGCCTCAAGTAAAAAGCCCCCGACACGCACTGACGAGGGCTCTTATAGTTACTGGGCTACAAGGGTCAACGCAGGCTTTGCAGGCGCGCGTTCATGGATGGCCCATCAGTCGTTGGCGTAAATGTCAACATCCTTGGTTTCCCTGACGAACAGGGTTCCCACCACGAAAGTCACTGCCGCAATGATGATCGGATACCACAGGCCGTTGTACATATTGCCGGTTTGCGCGACGATGGCAAAGGCAGTCGTGGGCAGCAGTCCGCCGAACCAGCCATTACCGATGTGATACGGCAAGCTCATGGAGGTGTAGCGGATCCGGGTGGGGAACAATTCAACCAGCATGGCAGCAATCGGGCCATACACCATGGTGACGAGCAACACCAGGTAAAACAAGATGGCGGTGACCATCACTTTGTCCATCTTGGCGGGGTCGGCCTTGGTGGGGTAACCGGCGCCCTTGAGGTCGTCGGCAACAAGTTTCTTGAATTCAACGTCCTTTTTCTTGGCGTCCTCGGCGTTCAAGCCCTTGGCGGTATAGCTGGAAATAGCGGCTTCACCAATCTTGATGGAAGCCACCGTTCCCGCAGGAGCTTCAACGTTTTCGTAGCTCACCGAAGCGCCCGCCAGCACCTGCTTGGCAATGTCGCAGGAACTGGTGAACTTCGCGGTACCTGTCGGATTGAACTGGAACGAGCATTCTTTTGGATCAGCGGTGACGACCACCTTGTTCTTGGCCTGCGCCGCAGCCAGGTCAGGGTTGGCGGCTTTGGTCAAAGCGGTGAAAACCGGAAAGTATGTCAGGACCGCAAGTAGGCAACCGGCCATGATGATGGGCTTGCGACCGATCTTGTCGGACAGGGTACCAAAGATCACAAAAAAGGGCGTGCCCAGAATCAGCGAGTAGGCCACCAGAATATTGGCGGTCGGTCCATCCACCTTGAGGGCCTGGGTCAGGAAGAAAAGTGCGTAGAACTGACCCGAATACCATACTACTGCCTGGCCGGCGGTCAAGCCAATCAGTGCCAGAATCACAATTTTAAGATTTTTCCACTGGCCAAAGGATTCGGAAAGTGGCGCTTTTGAGGTCTTGCCTTCTGCCTTCATTTTCTGGAAGGCGGGCGACTCATTCATGGACAAGCGAATGTAAACGGACACGCCCAGCAGCAAAATGGAAACGACAAAAGGAACCCGCCAGCCCCAGTCGGCAAATGCCGCTTCGCCAATAGCGGTTCTCACACCCAGAATGACCAGCAGACTGAGGAACAGGCCCAGGGTAGCCGTGGTCTGAATCCACGAAGTGTAGGCACCGCGCTTGCCGTGCGGGGCGTGCTCGGCCACATAGGTCGCTGCACCTCCGTACTCACCGCCCAAAGCCAATCCCTGCAGCATACGCAGAGCAATCAGGATCACAGGTGCCGCGACGCCAATGGAGGCGTAGCTTGGCAAAAGGCCAACAATGAAAGTGGAAAGGCCCATGATCACGATGGTGACCAAAAAAGTGTATTTTCGACCGATCATGTCGCCCAACCGCCCAAACACCAGCGCACCGAAGGGCCGGACAATGAAACCAGCCGCAAAAGCGAGTAAGGCAAAAATAAATGCCGAACCGGAGTCCAATCCGCTGAAAAATTGCTTTGCAATAATCGCAGCCAGTGAACCGTAGAGGTAAAAGTCGTACCACTCGAATACGGTACCCAGTGAAGAGGCAAAAATAACCTTCCTCTGCTCCGCTGTCATGGGTCTGTTATCCACTGCAATGACCATTTTTTTGTCTCCTTCGTTGATTTATTTGGCCATCCAGAGCGAATGACTGCCCTCACTATCCTGGCCGCTGCTGACCCGATTCTGACGTTGCGCCAACAACACCTTGCGTGAAACTGAATGTCAACTTACAGTTCAAGTATTAACCCTTACGCGTCATTTTCCATTGCAATAAATCGGGGAAGAAATGCTGGAATAACAAACTTTCACTTGGGGCAAACCGAGGGAAACTCCTTACGAAATTTCCTTTGCGCAACGTAAGGACTTGGTCAGCACCTCACCACAGAATTCACTTCCTGCATCGCCCATCCGGGCTATGGTCATTACTGACTGAACAAGTCTGAGGAGATAAACATGAGTGATCCTGTTGCGCGTGATCCGATGGTCGCCAAAATCGAGGCCAATCCCAAATACCATGAACTTCGCAGAAAACGCAATAAGTTTGGCTGGTCGATGACCGCCGTGATGATGGTGGTGTACTACGGCTACATCGCGCTGATTGCCTTCAACAAACCGTTTCTGGCACAACCTATCGGTGCCGGCGTGACTTCGCTGGGTATTCCCATCGGCTTGGGGGTAATCGTTTTCACCATTGTCATTACTGGCATTTACGTTCGCCGCGCCAATGGTGAATACGACAGGCTGACCGCCGAAATCCTCAAGGAGGCCTCCAAATGAAGGTGGGAACTCAACTCCTGACCGCCTTGTTGGCACTGTTTGCGGCCACTGCCGCGCAAGCCGCGGGCGCCGACCTGGGGCAGGTAGACAAACAGCCGACCAACTGGGTGGCGATCAGCATGTTCGGCATTTTTGTGGTCGGTACTTTGTTCATCACCAAGTGGGCCGCCTCCAAAACCAAGTCAGCCGCCGATTTCTACACGGGTGGCGGCGGGATTACCGGCTTTCAAAATGGCTTGGCCATTGCTGGCGACTATATGTCTGCAGCATCGTTTCTGGGCATTTCCGCCGCCGTGATGGCATCGGGCTATGACGGGCTGATTTACTCCATCGGCTTTCTGGTTGGCTGGCCTGTCATCACCTTCCTGATGGCCGAGCGTCTTCGCAACCTGGGTAAATTCACTTTTGCCGACGTGGCCGGCTATCGCTTCCAGCAAGCGCCAATCCGCATTTTTGCGGCCTCTGGCACTCTGGTGGTGGTGGCGTTCTATCTGATAGCCCAGATGGTTGGTGCAGGCGCGCTAATCAAGCTGCTGTTTGGCCTGGAATACTGGATGGCTGTGGTGATCGTTGGCGCCCTGATGATGATTTATGTGCTGTTTGGGGGCATGACAGCCACCACTTGGGTGCAGATTATCAAGGCCTGCCTGCTTCTGGCGGGAGTGACCTTCATGGCCTTCATGGTGATGTCGCAGTTCGGCTTCAGCTTTGAGGCGCTCTTTGCCAAAGGCGTGGAAGTCAAGACCAGACTGGCACTCAACAGCGGAAAGCTACCCGAGGAAGCCGCCAAGATCGGCTTGTCGGTTATGGGGCCGGGCGGGTTCGTTAAAGACCCGATTTCGGCCATCTCATTCGGCATGGCACTGATGTTCGGCACTGCCGGTCTGCCGCACATCCTGATGCGCTTCTTCACGGTGCCTGATGCAAAGGAAGCCCGTAAATCCGTATTTTGGGCCACCACTTGGATTGGCTACTTTTATGTGCTGATTTTCATCATCGGTTTTGGCGCCATCACGCTAGTGCTGACCAACCCCGAGTTTGCTGATACCGCCAAGGGCATCATCAAGGGCGGCGGCGGCTCCGCCAACATGGCAGCCGTTCTGGTTGCCAAGGCGGTTGGTGGCAACGTGTTCTTTGGCTTCATCTCGGCCGTGGCTTTTGCCACCATCCTGGCTGTGGTCGCGGGTCTGACACTGTCAGGTGCTTCGGCGGTATCGCATGACCTGTACGCCACCGTGATTAAAAAGGGCCAGGCCGACAGTGCCTCGGAGCTGAAAGTTTCACGCATGACGACGCTGGCGCTCGGAATTGTCGCGGTGATTCTGGGTATTGCCTTTGAAAAGCAGAACATTGCCTTCATGGTGTCACTGGCTTTTGCGATTGCGGCTTCGGCCAACTTCCCGGTGCTTTTCATGTCGGTACTATGGAAAGACTGCACCACCAGGGGCGCGGTGATTGGCGGTTTCCTGGGCCTGATTTCCTCGGTCGGCCTAACCATCGTTTCGCCATCCGTGTGGGAAGCGGTTTTGGGCCATCCGGCGGGTTCAGCCCTGTTCCCGTACTCCTCGCCAGCACTGTTCTCGATCACCATCGGGTTTGCTGGCGTGTGGCTGTTTTCGGTCCTTGACCGCAGTCCGCAGGCCGCCATCGAGCGTGGTCTGTATAAGGCGCAGCAAGTCCGTTCAGAGACCGGCCTGGGTGCTTCGAAATCTTCTGGCCACTGAGCTGGCGGGTGTTTAACCTCTGAAAAAAGGCCGGGAATTGCCCGGCTTTTTTTATGGGCTCAGGATCTTTGGAGCGTTAACCAGGCAATCAATTTGGAGGGCGGATGATCGGCTGCTTAGCAGCGCAGGCGGTCATTCAAAACACGCGCTCCAATTTCGAAATCAGCTTGTTTGATGCCTCACATTGATCTTGAATTGTCTGCAGGGTTTGTCGGAATTTTTATAGCGGTATATAAACTCGATGAGACTGCCAAAACCACTCCTGCAAGCTCCTCATAGTGGGAATTCATGTCCAGATTGGTACGCAACGCCCAGATCAATCTGCAAATTTTTTGCGTTACCCATTTTGTTAGACCCAGGGACTCAGGCATTTAAATTTCGCTTTAATTCGCTTCACTCCCGCAGACTCTGGAACTTTCATGACTGACTTTCCATTTCAATTTCGACCTTAACAAGCGTCTTTTGAAACCGGTGAAGTCGGGCTAGCAATTTGAAGCGGCAATCAGGTCGCACCTTGCGAACGGCCGCTTCTGGCCGGCTTCAGGGGGACCAATCATCCAAATCGGCGCCACATCGCCGACATCCGAAGCACCGATGTCAATGCGGAGTTCGGAGCGAGTAGTTGGAAGGGGTGCAAGTCCGTCTGACGAAGTCGTCAAACGAACCCAGACCGGCATCCTCACCCCCCCCGCAACTGCCGCAGTTTGAGAAAAGCCAGCGCCGCCATAATGGCGTCATTCAAAGCATCGTGCGCTGTCCACAGCGGAAGCTCCAGATCCCTCATGAGGCTGGCAAAGCGCAGGTCGATTGACCCGCTGTCCCGAGTGAGGTGGGGCAGCTGCTGGTATTTGTAGTCGTAGTAAAGGGCAGATACTTCGATTTTCAGCTGGGGCAGGCCCATGCCGAGCATCGGGAACAGCACCCGGTTGATCATGGCCACGTCAAACTCCAAGTAGTAGCCCACCAGCGGCCGGCTGCCGATGAAATGCATGAGCTTCATCATGGCCTCGTCTGCGCTGATGCCTTGCGCCACATCCTGCTCACGCAGGCGGTGCACGCGCACGCTGTCCGCTGAAAGACGCCGTTTTTCAGGCCGCACCAGCAACTCCAGACGCTCGCTGGTCATGATGCGGTTTTCACGGATGCGAACCGCACCAATGGCGATGATGTCGTCGGTCTTGGGATTCAAGCCGGTGGTTTCGCAGTCCAGTGCCACCCATTCATTGTCTGGCGCCGGGTCCCACATGAAACGAAACCGCGGGTCGCCCAAGTGGTAGAGCAGCCATTCACGCTTGAGTGCTGCGGCCCAGCGGGCGGGCGACAGGCCCCGGGCATTCACAAGGCCTCCAGGTGGAAGCGCTGATTCAGCAAGGCTTTAAACTGCTTGACGACGCCCAGCGTGTCCTTGAGCAAATCACGGTCCAGACTGCTGAGTTTGTCCAACTGAATGCCGTCCGAAGCGGTGTGGCCGGTCTCTAGCTGCTGCAAACCGACTTTCAACTTCAACCCCATGAAGAAATGCAGGCTTTCTATCAGATCAGTGGCCAGCTTTTCTGGCAGCCTTCCGGCCGCCACCAAAGCGGCTACCCGCTCCACGGTCGAAGTGGCGCTAATGTTGTGCGCCAGCGCCAAACTTCGTATGCCATGCACGAGCGGAAACGTACCGGCCTTCTTGATGTCCAGCGCTTCGTTGGCTTGATGATCACCGAGGAAAGGCAGGCGACTCCACCAGACGCTATTGCTTCCGAAAGCGTTGACGGCAGAGGCGAAGCGGGCCAGCATGGCATCGTTGTCAGCGGTCATGTCAAAGACTGCTGCGCGGACCTGATCGAGCAAGGCCCGGTCGCCGCAAACCGCATGGGCATCCAGGAAGATGGCCAGAGCCATAAGACTGTCGCTGCTGGCGGCCATCAGCCAGAAACGCACGGTCTGGCTGAAGTCGGTTACGGACCGGCACCAGTGCGGGTTGCTGACCATGATGTTGCCCGGACACGGTGGATAGCCAAAATCTGCAAGTGCTGCCGAAAATTGCCGGCACACCTGCGCCACATCGCTCGTAGGCGTATAGCCATCGCGAAGCACCAGTCCATTGTCCTGGTCGGTCTTAAGCAGTTGTTCGCCCCGGCCTTCACTGCCCATCACGAACAGGCAGCTGTTGGCCAACAGATCAGCCGGCGCAACCAGTTGCCAAGCACGCTCGAATAGCTTGGCATTGAGTTCCTGAACCAGGCGGGCAATCATGTTGATATGGGTGCCGCTGCGGTACAGCAGCGCAATCAGCCGGGTAATCTGTCCGGCTGCCACCTTCAGGCTGGGCACATCCTGCGCATCCTGGATCTGGATGTTGATGAGATAGGAATGGTTGGACAAAAAACTGAACAGGTCCAGCGCTTCCAGCACGCCGGTAATCTGCTCGCCCTCGGCCACGACCACCCGATGCACCTTGTGCCGGATCATGACGGCCAGGGCATCGCCCAGCTGGTCGCCGGGCCGCACCTTGATCAGCGAAAAATTGGCCAGCCCTCTGACGGCCAGGCGGTCAAGCGGCGTGCCGTCCAGAATCGCCCGCTGCAGTCCCGTGAGGGTAAAAATGCCCAGCGCAGGCGGCGACATTTGCCGGTCACGCACCAGCAGGGTTGCGGTACGCAAGGCATGAAACTGTCTGACCACCTCCAGAATGGACGTGTCAGCGTCCACAAAATGCGGGGTACGCACAAAAGCCTCGTCCACCCGCGCCATCGTCAGCGACTGCAATTCATGCCGGCTTTTACGCTCTGACAGCGCGCTGAGCTTGTTGGACAAATCCGAAAACAGCAGCGCGCCGAATGTCACATTGCCGGCGATCAGGTCACTGACCGCCTGCCTGGCCAACTGATAGGCCACCACTTCCTCGGCGGCCACGAAGCGGCTGCTGACCTTACCGGCCATCAGCCCCCGGCCGTCGAAGCAGTCGTCGGGGCCATAAGTGGTCACCACTTCATGGCCATCAAACTGCTGCACAAAACCCTTGATGATGACAAACAGGTGGGTGGGTTGCACCCCGAGCGCCAGGATGGTGGCGCCTTGGGGGAAATAAGCAATATCGACACTGTCTTGCACCAGACGCTGCTCCTCAGGCGTCAGGCAGTCAAAAGGAGAAGCCGTGAAATGGAATGCGCTGGGCATGGTGAACTCGCTCCTGTAGCCTTATTCATCCAATTTTCTCACCGGCAAGCCGCCAGTTTACTGACGCCGGATGCCTACCTGAACGTTGGCAACGGCATCCCAGTCGGGGCCGTCAAACCAGGCGTCGCCGTGCAGATAGGCGCCCAACATGGGCAGGCAATCAAGGCCCCAGAACAGCTTGTCATCGACCACAAAAGCCGGTACGCCAAAGACACCCAAGGCGATGGCCTCGTCGGTATTGCGCTTGAGCTGCGACTTGACTTCCTCGCTGTTCACTTCGCGCGAGGGCATCAGGAGGCTGGTCAGAGTCTGCAGGCGGGACGGGTCCACCGCTTGGGCGCCACCGCGCCAGACGTGGCGGAAAATGGTTTCGCAGACGAAGCGATTCGGCGACGCGGGTTCGGCAGCAGGGCTGCAAGCAAGAGCCAGCCGCAACAGCGGCAAGGGGTTGAACGGGTGGCTGGCCGGCATCTGCAGGGAAATGCCCCGGTTGTGCGCCAGCCACAGCACCTGTCGGTAGGTCCAGTCACGCTTGGGTGCAATTTCTGCCGGCCCCAGCTGGCCGTATTGCTTGAGCATGGCGCCGAACAGCACCGGTTTGTAGCTCAGGCTGTAGCTCAATCCCATGAAGGCATCGGGCAAAAGCTCGAACGCCAGATACGCATAGGGCGAGATGAAGTCGAGGTAGCAGGTGATGTGCTTTAGTTCGCCGGCCACAGGCTCGGCTGGAGGAGTCTGGGAATGCATTGGAGTGCCGGTCATGCCTGCAGGGCAGCCATGCGCTGCACGATGGTTTTCCAGAGGCTTCGCTTGCTCTCATCGTGAGCACTACCCCAGCCGGCAATCTCGTCACGGGTGCGAAAGCAGCCTTCGCACAATCCGGTGCGGGCGCTCATGCGACAGATGGAGATACAGGGCGACGCAACAGCAGTTTCGGTATCCAGCGTCGGGGCGCGCAGGCTGACCAGGCTTATTGCTCGCTGCAGTGCCCGCTTTTCCTCGTCAACGTCTACCGCCAGGTCGGCCACAGGGGCACCCGTCAGGCTTTGCAGTTGCTGCGGCGATAGCTGGAACACTCCATGAGGATGTCCCGCCGCCGCCCATATTTCATCAAAACGAAACAGGGACTCGTCAATCAGCGTGATTGGAGGCGTGGCATGGGCCAGCGGTGACACGCCACCAATCGAAAACCCGGTGCGGGCTTTGACGAATTCCGCATCTGCCCGTCCCAGCCGCTTGCCATCGATACAAACCAGCGCTTCAACCTTCTTTTCATCCACGCGCCGGTCGCCAGAAGTCACAACCAGTACCGCCGCATCGTCAGACTTGCGGCGAAAAACAATGCTCTTGGCAATCTGGCCGACAGCGACGCCCAGCGCCTCTGCCGCCTGTTGCGCGGTGCGTGCGGCGTCATTCAACATGACGGGCAAATGGGCATGACCCTTGGCATGCAAAAATTCTGCAACCCGCTGTACCCCCACAGGCAATGCCGTCAATTCAGCGCCACACATACTGCACCCCCACGCTTTTTACTCGGTGTAATGCCTCCAGGGGTGCCGTGTTTGCCTGGGTCGGTACGGCCCGGCGCACCATCAGCCAGCCCTCTTGTTCAGCAAAGCCGTCGCGGCCCGGGAATTGGGCTTGCGATCCAGAAAATCGCTGATGAATTTGCCCGCGTCAATCAGCTTGTCCAGGTCAATGCCGGTCGCTATGCCCATGCCGTGCAGCAGGTAGACCACGTCCTCCGTCGCCACATTGCCGGTCGCGCCCTTGGCATAGGGGCAGCCGCCCAGGCCGGCGGAGGAGGTGTCGAACTGCCACACGCCCATTTGCAGGCAGATCAAGGTGTTGGCCAGCGCCTGGCCATAGGTGTCGTGGAAATGGCCTGAAACGTCGTTGAGGTCGTAATGCCTGAGTGCTGCCTCCATCGCGCGCTTCACCTTGAGCGGCGTGCCGACGCCAATCGTGTCGGCCACGCCGATGTGCTGCACGCCGATGTCCTTCATCAGGCGCGCCACCAGTTCTACCCGCTCCGGCGCAATCTTGCCCTCGTAAGGGCAGCCGACGCTGCAGGAAATCGCGCCGCGAACATAAATGTTGTTGGCACGGGCCGCTACCACCACCGGCCGGAAGCGCTCGATGCTTTCGGCAATCGAGCAATTGATGTTGCGTTGGCTGAAAGCTTCGCTGGCCGCGCCGAACACGACGATTTCATCGGGCCAAAGCTCAGGCGCTGGCGCCATGGCCGCTTCCAGCCCCTGCATATTGGGCGTCAGCACCGAATAACGCACGCCCGCCTTGCGCCGGATGCCGGCCAACACCTCTGCGTTATCGGCCATTTGCGGCACCCATTTGGGCGAGACATAGCTGGTGACTTCGATTTCCGTGAGACCTGCGTCCTGCAGGCGATGCACCAGTTCGATCTTGACGCTAGCGGGAACGGGCAATTTTTCATTCTGCAAGCCGTCGCGGGGACCGACATCGACGAGCTTGACTTTGGGAGGGAGATTCATCGGTTCAGTATCCTTTGTTTGGGTCAACCACACCTGCAAGGCTGGCAATCGGTGCGCCATCCTCCAGCGTCCGGATTTTCCCGGCGATCTGGGTAAGGCTTTCTTCGCGCAGCGTGCGGGCTGAGGTGTGCGGCGTCACGATGATTTGCGGGTGTCTCCAGAACGGGTGCGCCGCAGGCAGCGGTTCGGTGCGAAACACGTCCAGTGTTGCGCCCGCCAGATGGCCGCTGTCGATCAGCGCGATCAGGTCATCGTCAACCAGGTGGCTGCCGCGCGCCACGTTGATGACATAACCGCCCGGCTTCAATCGGGCCAGCGTGTCCTGCCGCATGATGTTGTCGGTATCCGGCGTGAGCGGCAGCAGGCACACCAGGATGCGACTTGCCGCCAGAAAATCGTTGAATGCGGCTTCGCCCGAAAAGCATTGCACACCGTCAATGGATTTGGCAGACCGGCTCCAGCCCATCACGGGAAAATCAAACTGCGTCAGCGCCCGGCTCACCCGCTCGCCGAGCACGCCCAGGCCCATCACGCCGACCGGGAAATCCTGGCGCAGATGCGGCTTGCGGTACGACCATTTGCCTTGCGCTGCATCCGCCTCATAGCCGTCGAATTCACGAAAATGGCGGATCACGGCATGACACACATACTCCGCCATCTGCACCGACATGCCCGCGTCATCCAGCCTGACGACAGGAACGCCGGGCGGCAGGCGCAGTTTCATCAAGGCATCAACGCCGGCGCCGATGTTGAAGATGCCCTTGAGGCGGGGCTGCTCGTCGATGAACTGTTGTGGCGGCGTCCAGACCACGGCGTAATCGGCAGCCGGCGCGCCAGCCGACCAGACCTCCACCTCAGCGCCCGGAAAGGCGGCATGCAGGCCTTCCAGCCAAGGCTGGGATTTGGTGCCGGCACAGCAAAAACTGATGAGCATTCAGGCTTTCAGAAAAATTAGACTGAGATTTTGAGCAACTCAGCCCCTTCGGTGACCTGGTCACCCGGTGCATACAGCAGCTCCTCGACCACGCCATCGGCGGGCGCTGCAATCGTATGCTCCATTTTCATCGCTTCCATCACCGCCAGCGGCTGTCCCTTTTTAACCAGGTCGCCGGCCTTGACCGAGAACGACAGTATCTTGCCCGGCATAGGCGCGGTCAGGCGCCCGCCTTCCGTGTGACTCTCGCCCGCGTGGGCCAGCAAATCAATGGCCGTGATCTGGGTTGCGCCGCGCGCGGTAAAGACATGGTCCACCTCGCCCTGGGTATAGACCGTTGCCGTCACGCGCTGGCTGGCGAACTGGATGTCGATGCCCTGCACGCCTTTTGAGAACGCCAGTGGACCGGACATGCCGCCAACCGTCAGTTGCAAGGCGCCGTCGTGTCCATAAGTCAATGCGGCTTTGGCGGGTTCGCCGCGGAAGTCGAACTCGAAAGGCCGCTGCGTCACGCCATGGGTTTGCCATCCATCGCGGCGGCTGAAGGGGTCGCTGCCCTCGGTGGCCTTTTCGCTCAGCAGCGTCTGGGCTATCGCCGCAGCGGCCGCCATGGCCAACCCGACCGGCTCCTGATTGAAGAGAACCGCCTCTTCGCGCGGGATCAAGGCCGTGTCCAGGTTGGCCTGGGCAAACGACGGACTGCGCACCACGTAGCGCAGGAACTGCACATTGGTAGCAAGCCCGACGATGCGGGTCTGCGCCAGCGCCTCATCCATGCGGGCCAACGCTTCTTCACGCGTCTGACCATGCACGATCAGTTTGGCGACCATCGAATCGTAAAACGGCGAAATCGTGTCACCCTGACCCACGCCGTCGTCGATCCGCACCGCAATGCCCGCGTTGCGCAATTCCGCACGTTCAAAGGCCGTACACACCGGCTTGTCGTACACATGCAGCGTGCCAGTAGTAGGCAGAAAGTTGTTGTCCGGGTTCTCGGCGCAGATGCGCGCCTCGATGGCGTGGCCGTTGATCCTGAGCTGATCCTGCGCCAGTGGCAAAGGCTCGCCCGAGGCCACGCGCAACTGCCACTCCACCAGGTCGAGCCCGGTGATGGCTTCGGTCACTGGATGCTCGACCTGCAGCCGCGTGTTCATTTCCATGAAGAAGAAGTTCATGCTGCCGTCGGCACGCTGCTCGACGATGAATTCCACCGTGCCGGCACCGACATAGTTGACCGCACGCGCAGCCGCGACGGCGGCCAGTCCCATCTGCTGACGCATCTCGGACGACAGGCCGGGGGCGGGAGCTTCTTCAAGCACCTTCTGGTGGCGGCGCTGTACCGAGCAGTCGCGCTCGAACAGGTAAACGTAGTTGCCATGCATGTCGCCAAACACCTGAATCTCGATGTGGCGCGGACGCTGGGCGTACTTTTCAACCAGTACAGTGTCGTTGCCAAAGCTGTTGATGGCTTCACGCTTGCACGAGGCCAGTGCCGCATCGAAATCTTCTGATTTCTCGACCGCCCGCATTCCCTTGCCGCCGCCTCCGGCGCTGGCCTTAATGAGAACGGGGTAGCCGATGCGGTCCGCCTCGTGCTTGAGCATGACCGGATTTTGGTCGCTGCCGTGGTAGCCGGGCACCAGCGGCACGCCAGCCTTTTCCATCAGCTGCTTGGACTCGGACTTCAGGCCCATGGCCTTGATGGCCGACGCCGGCGGGCCGATGAAGATCAGCCCGGCAACGGCGCAGGCCTTGGCAAACTCCTCGTTCTCGCTCAGGAAACCGTAGCCAGGATGAATCGCCTCGGCACCGGTGGTTTTCGCCGCTTCAATGATTTTTTCCCAGCGCAGGTAGCTGTCTCTGGGCGCGCTGCCACCGATGTGGACAGATTCATCGCAAAAGCTCACATGCTTGGCGCTGGCATCGGCGTCCGAGTAGACGGCAACGGTCTTTAGACCCAAGCGACGGGCGGTCGCGGCAACCCGACAAGCAATCTCGCCCCGGTTGGCGATCAGTATTTTTTTAAACATGGGGATCATTCTTTAAAAAAGGGGACTTCAGAGTAAAAGCGGGCGCCAATCCCGGATCAGGCCTGCCACTGAAAATGCGGGCCACGCGGGCAAACAACTGCGTCAAAAAGCGCCAGCAAAGGCGGATCAGCCAGACGCTGAGCACCAGCACCATTACCAGCAACGGAATGAAGACAAAGGGATGGGCAATGGCCAGCCACAAGCCGGCCGGAACCAGACTGTCCTCGACCAGCGAGGTGCCAATGTTGGTGAACGGTTCGGGCGAGGTGTTGATGGCGGCGCGGCTGGTGGCCTTGGCGGCATGGCTGGTCGCGGCCAGCGTGCCGCCCATTAATGCCGCCACCAGCCCCATCGCGCCGCTGTCCGCGCCAAAAACCCCTGCCGCCAGGGCCGCACCGGCCGGAATGCGGATCACGGTATGCACCACGTCCCAGAGCGAATCCAGGCCGGGAATCTTGTCCGCAAAAAACTCGACAAACACCATGAAACCGCTGGCGCCCAGCACCACCGGATGCGCCAGCAAACGCAGGCCTTGCGGCAACTCAAGCCAGCCCATGAAACCGGCCAGACCCGTGAGCAGCACCACAAGGTATAGACGCACGCCGCTAGCCCAGCCCAAGGCGCCAGCCAGGGCAATCAGTTGAGCGGTATCCAGTGCCTGCATGATGAAGCCTCTTTGCTGTGAGTCAGGCCAGCCAGGACGGTTTGCGTTTTTGCAGGAAAGACTGCACGCCTTCCCGGCCTTCGCTGCTGGTACGAATGTCGGCGATGCCTTCAACGGTGCGGCCGATCAGCGGCGCCTCGATGACACGCCCGGCCACTTCCTGCACGAGCCTCTTGCAGCTGCGCACGGCATTCGGGCTGGCGCTGCTTAGGGCGTTCGTCAGTTCCGCCACCTTGGCATCCAGCTGGTCGGCGCCGACCACTTCATGCACAAAGCCGATGCGGTGCGCTTCCTTCGCGTCAAAGCGCTCGGCGGTCAGAAAATAGCGGTGCGCCGCACGCGCGCCCATGGCGCGGATCACATAGGGGCTGATGGTGGCCGGAATCAGTCCCAGTTTGACTTCGCTCAGGCAGAAGTTGGCCGTATCCACGCTGACGGCGATGTCGCAGGCTGCCACCAGCCCCATGCCGCCGGCATACACATCGCCCTGAATTCGGGCCACGGTGGGCTTGGGGCATTCGTACATCACACGCAGCATTTCGGCCAGTTGCGCCGCGTCGGCCAGGTTTTCGGCGCGGGTGTAGCCGGCCATGCGGCGCATCCAGTTCAGGTCGGCGCCAGCGCAAAAGGCCGGGCCGATGGCGGCCAGCACCACGGCGCGTACCTCGGCGCACGCGGCCATTTCCTTAAAAGCGGCGGTGATCTCGGCAATCACTTCGTCGTTGAAGGCGTTGCGGACGTCTGGACGGTTGAGGGTCAGTGTCAGCACGACGCCCTGTTGGGTGGTTTGCAGTGCAGTCGTCATTATTTACATCCTGAACAGGCCGAATTTCGTCTCGGGAATCGGCGCGTTTTGCGACGCGCTCAGGCCCAGCGCCAGCACGCGGCGGGTGTCGGTCGGGTCGATCACGCCATCGTCCCACAGCCGCGCCGTGGCGAAATACGGGTGGCCCTGGTGTTCGTACTGGCTGCGGATCGGCGCCTTGAAGGCTTCTTCTTCTTCGGCAGTCCAAGCGCCGCCCTTGCCCTCGATGCCGTCGCGCTTGACAGTGGCGAGCACGCCGGCCGCCTGGTCGCCGCCCATCACGCTGATGCGCGCGTTCGGCCACATCCACAGGAAGCGCGGCGAAAAAGCCCGGCCGCACATGCCGTAGTTGCCGGCGCCAAAGCTGCCGCCGATGATGACGGTGAACTTCGGAACAGCGGCGGTCGCCACGGCCGTGACCATCTTGGCGCCGTTTCTGGCAATGCCTTCGTTCTCGTACTTGCGGCCAACCATGAAGCCGGTGATGTTCTGCAAAAACACCAGCGGAATCTTGCGCTGGCAGCACAGCTCGATGAAGTGCGTGGCCTTCAGCGCCGACTCGCTGAACAGGATGCCATTGTTGGCGATGATGCCGACCGGCATGCCTTGAATGTGCGCAAAGCCGCAGACCAGCGTGGTGCCGTAGCGCGCCTTGAACTCGTCGAACTCGCTGCCATCGACGATGCGGGCGATGATTTCACGCACGTCAAACGGTTTGCGCACATCGACGGGTATCACGCCATACAACTCTTCTGCTACGAATTTAGGAGCTACTAATGTCCGCCCTGCTTGCGCAGAAGCCTTGTTTTTATTCAAATTCTTGACGGCGGTGCGCGCCAGCGCCAGCGCATGCAGGTCGTTTTGCGCCAAGTGGTCGGCCACGCCCGACAGCCGGGTGTGCACATCGCCGCCGCCCAGGTCTTCGGCCGTGACAACTTCGCCGGTCGCGGCCTTCACCAAGGGAGGCCCGCCCAGGAAAATCGTTCCCTGGTTCTTGACGATGATGCTTTCGTCGCTCATGGCCGGCACGTAGGCGCCGCCGGCGGTGCAAGAGCCCATGACCACGGCGATCTGCGAGATGCCGAGCGCGCTCATGTTGGCCTGGTTAAAGAAGATGCGTCCGAAATGGTCGCGGTCGGGGAACACCTCGTCCTGGTTGGGCAGGTTGGCGCCGCCCGAATCGACCAGGTAGATGCAGGTCAGGTTGTTCTGCTGGGCGATTTCCTGGGCGCGCAGATGCTTCTTGACTGTGAGCGGGTAGTAGGTTCCGCCTTTGACCGTGGCGTCGTTGCAGACAATCATGCAGTCCACGCCACTCACGCGGCCGATGCCCACAATCAGGCCGGCGCAGGGCGCTTCGCCCTTGTACATGCCCAACGCGGCCAGCGGCGCGACTTCCAGGAACGGCGTGCCGGGGTCGAGCAGCATCTGTACCCGGTCGCGCGGCAGCAGCTTGCCGCGCGCTGTGTGGCGGGCGCGGGAAACTTCGCCACCGCCAGCGGCGGCCTTGGCGAGTTGCACATGAAGGTCGTCCACCAGCGCGCGCATGGCGGCGGCATTGGCCTGGAAGTCGGCGGAACGGGCATTGAGTTTGGATTCGAGCGTGGTCATGGGTATTTGAAGGTAAAGCCAGTTTCTTTCAGGCGATTCAGGCGTTTCAGGCGGCTGGGTCTTCTTGCAGCCCGAGCTGGTTTTTCATTTCGTCGCGAATCTTGAACTTCTGGATTTTGCCGGTCACCGTCATCGGGAAGCCAGGCACGAAACGAATGTAGCGCGGCACCTTGTAGTGTGCAATCTTGCCCTTGCAAAACGCGCGAATCTCTTCCTCGACCAGCGTTTCGCCGGGCCGGATCACGATCCAGGCGCACAGTTCTTCGCCGTAACGCTTGTCAGGCAGGCCGACGACCTGAACGTCCTGCACCTTGGGGTGGCGGTATAAAAACTCCTCGATCTCGCGCGGGTAGATGTTCTCGCCGCCGCGTATCACCATGTCCTTGATTCGGCCGACGATGTTGACGTAGCCCTCCACGTCCATCGTGGCCAGGTCACCGGTGTGCATCCAGGCCTCGGCATCAATCGCCTCCAGCGTGCGAGCCGGGTCTTCCCAGTAACCGTGCATGACCGAATAACCACGCGTGCAGAGTTCGCCCGAGACGCCGGGCGCGACGATCCCGCCGCTTTCGGGGTTAATGATCTTGACCTCCAGGTGTGGCTGCACCAGGCCGACAGTCGAGACGCGCTTGCCAAGGGGCGTGTCGATGGAGCTCTGGCAGCTCACCGGGCTGGTTTCGGTCATGCCGTAGGCAATCGTGATCTGGCTCAGGTTCATGTCGCTGACCACCCGTTTCATCACCTCGGTCGGGCACGGCGAGCCGGCCATGATGCCGGTGCGCAGGGTGGACAGGTCGAAATCGGCAAAACGCGGGTGGTCAAGCTCGGCAATGAACATCGTCGGCACGCCATGCAGGCCGGTGCATTGCTCGTCCTGCACGGTTTGCAGCACGCTCAGCGGCTCGAAGCCGTCGTTCGGATAGACGATGGTCGCGCCATGCGTCAAACAAGCCAGGTTGCCCAGCACCATGCCGAAGCAGTGGTACAGCGGCACTGGAATGCACAGACGATCGTCCGGCGTCAGCTTCATGGCCTCGCCGATGAAAAAGCCGTTGTTCAGGATGTTGCGGTGCGTCAGCGTCGCGCCCTTGGGGAAACCGGTGGTGCCACTGGTGAACTGGATATTGATCGGGTCGGTGGCCTTGAGCGTCGCGGCGACATCAGCCAGCCGCGCATCGTCGGGATTGCCGCTGGCCAGCAGGCTGGAAAAACGCGTCAATCCGGGCTGTTCTTCACCCTGCCCCGCTTCGTCAATCCAGACCACGGTCTTCAGATGCGGCAGCGCTACGGATTCGAGCTGGCCCGGCTGGCCGTGCGCCCACTCGGGCGCCAACTCGCGCAGCATGCCGAAATAGTCGCTGGTCTTGAAACGCGCCATGGTGACCAGCGCCTTGCAATCGACCTTGTTCAGCGCGTACTCGACTTCGGCGGTGCGGTAGGCCGGGTTGATGTTGACCAGAATCAGCCCGACCTTGGCGGTGGCCAGTTGCAGCAGCACCCACTCAGCGTTGTTGTGCGACCAGATGCCGACGCGCTCGCCGGGCTGCAGGCCCAGGCCCAGCAACGCGCTGGCCAGTCGATCTGTTTCGCGCTGCAATTCGCCGTAGCTGTAGCGGCGGCCCTGATGCCGGCTCACCAGGGCTTCACGCGCAGGCTGTCGTGCCGCGACCGCATCAAAAAATGCGCCTATGGGCTGCTCGATCAGCGCCACATCGGTGGCGCCGCGCGCATAGCTGCGCGTGAGGTGAGGGGTTGCGGTAGTCGATGTGGGAAGCTCTGCGCTCATGATTGTCTCCTTGCCGCCGCCAGCACGGACGGATGCGCCAGTATGGCGCATTAGCGGCTCTAAAGTGCGCTTTTCAATGGCCATGAAGGTTGCAAATCGTGCCACATATCGGCACACTTCAAGATATGCCAACTGTTCCGTTTTCACCCGCCGTGACGCCTATTGCTTTT
>NZ_JABBPF010000057.1 GCF_012927415.1 Polaromonas sp.
GCCATACTTAATTCCAGTCTGCTTAGAACTGCAAACCAGCTTCGCGAGCCGCATCAGCCAGCGCTTTGACGCGGCCATGGTACGCAAAACCGGCGCGATCAAACGCCACTTTTTCTACACCCACTGCTTTTGCCTTCTCGGCAATACGCTTGCCAATGGCTTGCGCAGCAGCAACATTTCCACCCTTGCCCGACCCGCCGATTTCCTTGCGCACTTCCACTTCAGCAGTGGATGCGGACGCCAGAACTTTGGTGCCGTCGCCAGAAATAACACTGGCGTAGATATGCAGATTGGTGCGATTCACGGACAGACGGGCAACGCCTTGGTTGGCAATGCGGATGCGGGTCTGGCGGGAACGACGAAGACGCTGCTCTTTTTTGGTTAACATAATGCAGCTCCTTATTTCTTCTTGGTTTCTTTGATGGTGATTTTTTCATCCGAATAACGGATGCCCTTGCCCTTGTAAGGCTCAGGAGGACGAACTGCGCGTACTTCAGCGGCAATCTGGCCTACACGTTGACGGTCGGAGCCCTTGATGACCACCTCGGTGGGCGTCGGGGTTGAGACCGTGATGCCCGCTGGCATAGCCATCACCACAGGGTGGGAATAGCCTACCGTCAGATTCAGCTTGTCGCCTTGAGCCTGGGCTTTAAACCCCACACCAACCAGGTTCAGTTTTTTCTCAAAACCCTTGGTGACGCCAACCACCATGTTGTTCACGAGCTGACGCATCGTGCCGCTCATGGCATTGGCTTGGCGAGACTCATTGGCTGGCACAAAAGTCAGCTTGCCGTCTTCACTCTTGATGACGACATGTGCATTTTTTGTCAGCGCCAAGGCACCGAGGGCGCCCTTGACATTGATCTGGTCTTCTTTGATTGCGACGTCCACACCCTGAGGGATGGCGATCGGCATTTTTGCTACTCGGGACATTTCAGTTACTCCTCAATGCCGCCGTTAGGCCACGTAGCACAACACTTCACCACCGATACCGGTAGCGCGTGCTTTGCGATCAGTCATGACACCTTGAGGCGTTGTGACAATTGCCACGCCAAGGCCGTTCATGACCTGAGGAATGGAGCCATGGCCCTTGTACACACGAAGACCAGGGCGACTGACGCGCTCGATGCGCTCAATCACGGGCTTGCCTGCGTAATACTTCAGGGCGATTTCCAGCTGGGGCTTGCCATCGTTAGCCTTGACGGAGAAGCCGTCGATATAGCCCTCATCCTTCAAAACCTGTGCAATGGCGACTTTGACTTTCGACGACGGCACTAGCACAACGGCCTTTTCAACCATTTGCGCGTTACGAATGCGTGTCAACATGTCGGCGATAGGATCACTCATACTCATCTGGGGTTCTCCTATTGCTTACCAGCTTGCCTTGGTGATACCAGGGATATCACCAGCAAAAGCCAATTCGCGAATTTTGGCGCGAGCCAAACCGAATTGACGGAACGTACCGCGCGGGCGACCCGTAATGGCACAGCGATTACGCTGGCGCGTCGGGTTTGCGTTGCGGGGCAACTTTTGCAGCTCAAGACGGGCCAGCGCGCGCTCGTCATCGGTGCGCTTGAAATCATTGGCGATTGCCTTGAATTCAGCGTGCTTCTTGGCAAACTTGGCGACAAGCTTGTCGCGCTTCAGTTCACGTTGCAGTAATGCTTGTTTTGCCATATCCCGCCTCAGTTCTTGAACGGAAAACGGAAGGCGGTGAGAAGTGCTTTGCACTCTTCATCGGTCTTGGCCGTCGTGGTAATGCTGATATTGAGGCCGCGCAAGGCGTCAACCTTGTCGTATTCAATTTCAGGGAAAATAATCTGCTCTTTAACGCCGATGTTGTAGTTGCCGCGGCCATCAAAGGCCCGACCCGAAATACCGCGAAAGTCACGGACACGGGGCAACGCCACCGTCACGAAACGATCGAGAAATTCATACATCTGCACGCCGCGCAGCGTCACCATGCAGCCAATCGGCAGATCTTCGCGAATCTTGAATCCGGCGATGGCTTTCTTGGCCTTGGTCACCACAGGCTTCTGGCCTGCAATCTTGGCCATGTCGGCCACGGCGTTATCCATGACCTTCTTATCGGCGACGGCCTCACTCACACCCATATTGAGTGTGATCTTGGTGATGCGCGGCACCTGCATGGGCGTCGTGTAGCCGAACTTTTCTATCAAGGCCGGTGCGATTTTTTCGCGAAATTGCGCCTGCAGGCGAGCCTGCGAGGGTGCTTTGGTCGGTGCTGTTTTTGCCATGCTCATGCAGCCTTAATTTCGTCGCCACTGGACTTGAAGACGCGCACTTTTTTGCCGTCAGCCAACAACTTGATGCCCACGCGATCCGCTTTGCCCGAAGCCGCATTAAAAATGGCTACATTGGACTGGTGAATCGGCATGCTTTTTTCAACAATGCCACCCGTGGCGCCTTTAAGCGGATTGGGCTTGGTGTGTTTTTTCACCAAGTTAATCCCGTCCACCAGCACATGGCTGTCGTCAACGCGCAAGGAAATCGTGCCGCGCTTGCCTTTGTCGCGACCCGTGATCACGATGATCTCGTCGCCTTTGCGAATCTTGTTCATTGCCTTTGGTCCTTACAGAACTTCAGGAGCCAGAGACACGATCTTCATGAACTTTTCAGTGCGCAACTCACGCGTCACTGGTCCGAAGATGCGGGTGCCGATGGGCTCCAGTTTGGCATTCAGCAGCACTGCTGCATTGCCGTCGAATTTGACGAGCGAGCCGTCTCCGCGGCGGATGCCTTTGGCGGTGCGAACGACCACAGCACTGTAAACCTCGCCTTTTTTGACGCGGCCACGCGGAGCGGCTTCTTTAATACTCACCTTGATGACGTCACCAACGCTGGCGTACCGGCGCTTGGATCCGCCCAGCACTTTGATGCACATCACGGATTTAGCACCCGTGTTGTCAGCAACATCGAGTTTGGATTGCGTTTGAATCATTTAAATATAGTCCCAACTTGCACCAGCATCAGCAGTACGCATGCCAAATGCATGCAAACCACCCACCAATCAGTCTTGGGCCCGTCGTCCACAATGCAAACCACTTGCAATGCTTCCGTTAGGCAGAATTCCCCGCCTTTGACGGCGAAGCCCACGATTATCATCCAATCCGATAGTAGAGTCAACTAACCCAGTAAAAATATTTCTACTGCCAATCGCAAAAATGCCCCGCTTCGACCCCGAGAACTTCGGTCGTCGACATCAGGGAAGCTAAAAGCCCTTCGCTTATGTCACTAGACAATGGGTCAAATACGCAGCAGGTCCAGTATTTATGGATCTTTAATGCTATTTTAACAATAGCATTACCCGGTTCCGGTCTGCCTGTTTCAGTCGAGATCGATGCATCCGGCAGAGGCCAGCCGCTCAGGCCGGCAAACTGAGGTATTGCCCGCAAAGCGCAAGAAAAGGCGCTAGTTGCGGGTTTGTACAGTTTTCCTGTTGCAACACGGCGGCCACTTCCGGGGCCAGTTCACGGGCCAATGCAGCATCCAGAAATAACAGGCGTGAGCGCCGGGCCAGTAGATCTTCCACGGTACGGGCGTATTCGTATCGGGCGCCGAACCGCACCATAGCTTCCGTCAAACCGCCGCCCAGTTCCCGATCGGCCCCTGACAATGCCCGCACTGCGTCGGCTTCGCTGCCGTAAAGATGCAACCCGGGCGGATCGCTTATTTTGACGGACGACGCGCGCGCGCCGACCAGCTTGAGATGGTCGGTCGGTATGCCCTTGCGCGGTGCAAGCAAGTTTGCGGAAAAACATTTATCCAGCACGTCCTCCGCCATCGCGCGGTAAGTTGTCCATTTGCCACCGGTCACGGTGACCAGGCCACTTTTACTGACCAGCACGGTGTGCTCGCGCGAGAGCGCCCGAGTGTTGCCGGCATCCTCGTCTGCCGGTTTCACCAGCGGCCGCAATCCAACCCAGATGCTCCTGATATCGGCTGGACCAGGCGCCCGGCTCAGGTAGCGAGCCGACTCGCGCAGGATGAAATCCACTTCCCTTCGGAACGGCAACGGCTCGCGCGCCAGATCGCGGCGCGGCGTATCGGTGGTACCCAGGATGGTCTTGCCTAGCCAAGGCACGGCAAACAGCACCCGGCCATCGGCCGTTTTAGGAATCAGCAGAGCATGGTCGGTGGGCAGGAACTCGCGGTCGACCACGATATGAACGCCTTGACTGGGGGCGACCATCGGCTTGGTTTCGCGGCCAATCGCCTGGCCATCCTGCAGGCGCAACCGGTCAACCCAGACCCCGGTGGCATTGACCACGCAGCCCGCACGCAACTCATGGGTATGACCTGTTTCCTGGTCTTCCACCCACAGGCCGACGACCTTTCCGTCTTCGTGGATCAGCCGGGTGGCGGCGCAGTAATTCACCAGCAGCGCACCGTGCCGGGCTGCCGTACGCGCCAGCGCCAGCGCCAGCCGGGCGTCGTCAAACTGGCCGTCCCAGTACTTGACGCCGCCTTTCAATCCTTGTGGCTGGAGCGTCGGCAGGTGCGCCAGGGTTTCGGCACGGTTCATGAATTCGGTATTACCCAGTCCGTCTTTTCCAGCCAGCGCGTCATAGATCTTGAGACCCACGCCATAAAACGGCGCTTCCCAAAATTTGTAGGAAGGCATGACAAACGGCAGCGGCTGTGCCAGGTGCGGTGCGTTGGCCAGCAGAGTGGAACGCTCATGCAAAGCTTCACGCACCAGCGAAATGTTACCTTGGGCCAGATAACGAACCCCGCCATGCACCAGCTTGGTAGCGCGTGACGACGTACCCTTTGCAAAGTCATGCGATTCGACCAGCACGACGGAAAAACCGCGTGCTGCGGCATCAAGCGCTACGCCCAAACCAGTCGCTCCACCTCCAATAACAACAATGTCGTAAAGATGCGGCCGTGCAAGCGCGTCTATTAAGTCTTTGCGCCTTGTCGGCGAAGGTAGAAATTCAGTCGCCATAAAATTTATATCCTGTTTCCATAAAAGCATCTTTAACAATTTTCATTGCTGGCTGGGAGCGCGCTCACCAATTGGAACCCGAGCGTCCCGGAATCTGCCTGACCTTGGGCACGTTGCAGCGTCAATACGGGCAGTTGCAGGCAGCCTCGCAGATGCTGGAGCAAGCTGCCGGGCTCGCGCCGGATCACGCCGATACATGGTTTGAGCTGGCATTGGTACGACAGGACCTGCGCGATCTGGACGGTGCCACGCGAGCATTGCGCAGGGTGTTGCAGCTGATGCCCAACCGCGCCGACGCGCAGGTGAACCTGGGTATTGTTCTGCAGGACAGCGGCCATATCGACGAAGCGATGCGCGCCTATGGGCGCGCATACCGCTTGCACCAAGACAACTTCGGTCGTATTGCCCACGCGCTTGGAGCGGCAAGCGAAGGCCGAATATGGCTGGACCTGAACGGGCTGCGCGTTGCGCTTCAAAGCTCTCACGATTAGCTCAAGGCGCGCCGCGCTTGCTACGATGTTGGCGACGGTACACCCCTGGTCCATTCATGATCTGCGTAGCCAATTCGTCGTATCGGCGTATCCGCGCTTCTGACATCGCTTCGCATACCAACATGGGGATCTCGCGTGAGACCGGATAGCACTGCGCAATCGGCATGCCGCGAGGTAGCACGCCGCTAAAATTCGAGTCGTTCCAGGTAGCGGGAAAGTTAATGCCAACGTCATTGAATTGGTCTGCATCAACCACCCCGCTAATCAGCCGGAACGGTAAATCATCGCGATTAATCGGCTGCACCGCCATCAAAGACCAGCCTGGATCAAGTTCGATAGTCCAGAAGCTGTGGAACTTCAAGATTGAACGGTGCCCATGCGCTAACGGTGAGTCTGCTACCTGTTCCGGTACATGAAAGCTCAGCGGCGCACGGGGATGGCCAGGCACCGCCATCGCGGCTAACGGCCAGGCCCAACTGAACTGCCCGGCACTTACGGTGATATCGCAAGGCAGCAATATGACAAACCCGTGGGTCATCGCATCAACGAAAGGCGGGCATTGCTTGACCGTGCTGATGCTGCGCTGGCGCACCGCCGACGGTACGCCGGGCGCCAGGCAAAAATTTCATACCGGGCGAGCCGATGAAATGGCCGACGAAGGTATGCCGCGGCCGTTCAAACAACGCATCGGCAGAGCCGGTTTGCACGGCACGACCCTGAGTCATGACCACCACTTCGTCAGCAAAAGTCAATGCTTCGACCTGGTCATGCGTCACATAGATCAGGGTGAGCCTGAGTTCGCGGTGAATCTGCTTGAGATTGCGCCGCAGCTGCCACTTCAGGTGCGGGTCGATCACCGTCAGCGGCTCGTCGAACAGGACTGCCGACACGTCGGGCCGCACCAGCCCCCGGCCTGGCGATATTTTCTGCTTGGCATCGGCCGCCAGGCCGGAAGCCCGTTGATTGATCAGACCGCGCCTGTCCAGCATATCGGCAATTTCACCCACGCGTTTTTTAATCTGGTCCTCGGGGACCTTGCGGTTGCGCAGTGGAAACGCCAGGTTCTCGGCCACGGTCATGGTGTCGTAGATCACCGGAAACTGAAACACCTGCGCAATGTTGCGTTGTTGCGGTGTGGCCGGGGTCATGTCAACGCCGTCAAACCTGACGCTGCCCTGTGACGGCGCCACCAGACCTGAAATGATGTTGAGCAAGGTGGTCTTGCCGCAGCCCGAGGGACCGAGCAGCGCATAGGCACCGCCATCGCGATAGGTCATCTTCAAAGGCAGCAGCGCATAGTCACTGTCCTGCCTGGGGTTGGGCCTGTAGGCATGGGCCAGGTCAAGTTCAATGCGGGCCATCCTCAATGCCCTCCCTTTCGTGCCGATGCCACCAGCAGATTGCCGGCGGCATCGAACAGATAAACGTGTGCGGGATCAAGGTAAAGCGTGAGCGGCGCGCCCAGCTCAAAGTAATGCACGCCCGTCAGCTGGGCGACCAGTTCACCGACGGCTGTTGCGACATGCACATAGGTCTCGGAGCCAGAAATCTCGGCCAACTCGACCGTGCCAGCCAAAGGCACACCTCCCGCGCGGGCGTCGACCCGAATCGAACTGCCCCGAATACCGACCGTGAGCGAAGCCAGGCTCTGGAGCGAGGCAGGCGGCAACGCCATCTCAAGATCAGGACCGCCGGCGAGCCGCACGCCATGCGCCGCCGGCAGGGCAGCGATCAGGTTCATCGGCGGATCGCTAAAGGCTCGGGCAACGCGGAGTGAGCAGGGAGAGTGAAACACCTCAGCGGTAGCGCCGTACTGCAGCAGCTCGCCCCGGTCCAGCACCGCGGTGTAGCCCCCCAGCAGCAATGCTTCGCCAGGCTCGGTGGTGGCATAGATCACGGTCGAATCGCCGGCGGTGAACAGTTGCGTCAACTTTTCCCGCAGCTCCTCGCGCAGCTTGTAATCCAGGTTGACCAGCGGCTCATCAAGCAGCATCAGCGGCGCGCCTTTCGCCAGCGCCACGCGCTGCTGCTGGCCACCCGACAGCTCGGCTGGGTAGCGATCCAGAAACATCTCGATATGCAGGCGCGCCGCCAGGTTGCGCACGGTTTCGTCAATGTTCTTTTCGCCGCGCAGCTTCAGGGGCGAGGCGATGTTGTCGGCCACCCTCATCGAAGGGTAGTTGATAAACTGCTGGTAGACCATGGCGACATTGCGCTCGCGCACCGCCGTTCCGGTGACATTCATCCCATCCACCAACACCTTCCCCTGCGTCGGCACATCCAGCCCGGCCATGATGCGCATGCGACTGGTCTTGCCGGCCTGGGTGGCGCCCAGCAGTACCGTGACTTCGCCTGTGCGCGGCGCCAGGCTCATGGTGTGGAGCCATTGCTCGGGCCCGACTTTTTTACTGATCTCATCGAGCGCCAGCTGCATCAAGTGGCTCCAGCACGATGAAACACCACGCGAGAGACCACATTCCGCCGTTTTACCGGCAAGAAAAAATTAACGCGGGGTGGTTGGACAGTGAATAACAAAAACACTCCTTGGGCGGCATTGTTGTTGTTCGAATATGTTTTATTTTCTTCTTTTTTGTCCTTTTAAACCAATAGTTTTCCCTTATTCTTTTCCTTTTATTTCGATATAAAGTCGTTTTAATTCTTGGCCTCTCTAAATTTTGTGAACTCCAACCCCCGGCAAATCAAACTCCTTGAAGTCGTGCGCACCCACGGCTCGGCATCGGTCGAGCAGCTGGCCGATCAGCTGGAGGTGACGCTGCAAACGGTTCGGCGCGATGTTCAGCGTCTGGCTGACGCCGGGCTGCTGACCCGCTTCCACGGCGGCGTGCGGGTGCCCAGTTCCACCGTCGAGAACCTTGCGCACCAGCAGCGCGAAAGCCTGAACGCCGAAGGCAAAGCGCGCATTGCACGCGCTGTGGCAAATCAGGTGCCCAACGGCTGCTCGCTGATCCTCAACATTGGCACCACCACCGAGGCGATTGCCAAAGCCCTGCTACGCCATAAGGGGCTGCGGGTCATTACCAACAACATCAACGTGGCGGCCATCCTGTGCGACAACCCAGACTGCGAGGTGATCGTCGCCGGCGGTGTGGTCCGGCCGCGCGACCGCGGCATTGTGGGCGAGGCGGCGGTCGATTTCATTCGCCAGTTCAAGGTAGACATTGCACTGATCGGCATTTCCGGCATTGAAGCTGACGGCTCGCTGCGCGACTTCGACTACCGCGAGGTCAAGGTGGCGCAGACCATCATTGCGCATGCCCGCGAGGTCTGGCTGGCCGCCGATGGCAGCAAGTTCAACCGGCCGGCCATGGTCGAGCTGGCCCGGCTGCCTCAGATCGACCGGCTTTTCACCGATCAGCCGCCACCCGAGCCTTTTCCCGCCCTGCTCGCCGAATCCGGCGTCCGCTGCGACATCGCACTGGACTGACGTCAGCGCCAACGCCAACGCGAGTTCCCGGCCTTCCCCGCGATTTTTTTACCTTTTATGCCATGACCTATCTGCTCGCACTCGACCAGGGCACCTCCAGTTCCCGCAGCATTGTCTTTGATGAAGACGGCCGTATCGTGGCGCAGGCCCAGCAGGAATTGCCGCAAATATTCCCCCGGCCCGGCTGGGTCGAGCACGACCCGATGGAAATCTGGCGCGGCCAGCTGGCCACCGCCCGCCAGGCCCTCGGCATGGCGGGGCTGAAGGCGAGCGAGATTCGCGCCGTCGGCATCACCAACCAGCGAGAAACCACCGTCGTCTGGCATCGCAAGACCGGCCAGCCGCTTCATCATGCCATCGTCTGGCAGGACCGGCGGGCTGAAGCCACCTGTGCCCAGTTGCGCGAGCAGGGCCATGAGGCGCTGATCCAGTCCAGAACCGGCCTGCTGATCGACGCCTATTTCTCCGGCACCAAGCTGAAATGGCTGCTCGATCATGTGCCCGGCGCCCGGGCGCAGGCCGATCGCGGCGAGCTCGCCTTTGGCACCATCGACAGCTGGCTGATCTGGCAGCTGACCGGCGGCGCGGTGCATGCCACGGATGTCAGCAACGCGTCGCGCAGCATGTTGTTCAATGTGCACACCAACCAGTGGGATGACGAACTGCTGGCGCTGCTGGACATACCCGCATCGCTCATGCCAATAGTCAAGCCGTCCAGCGCCCACTTCGGCGAAATCAGGCCCGATCTGCTGGGCCACGGCATCGCCATTGGCGGCGTTGCCGGTGACCAGCAAAGCGCGCTGTTTGGCCAAGCCTGCTTCAAGGCCGGCATGGCCAAGAACACCTATGGCACTGGCTGCTTCATGCTGATGCATACCGGCAACCAGTTCCAGCTGTCGCGCAACGGCCTGCTTACTACCAGTGCTGCGCAAACCACCGCGCAAACCGAATTTGCCATGGAAGGCAGCGTATTTGTCGGCGGCGCCGTGGTGCAGTGGCTGCGCGACGGCTTGAATGCCATCAAGGGCAGCGCCGAAGTTGAGGCGCTGGCCCAAAGCGTGCCCGACTCGGGCGGCGTGATGATGGTGCCGGCCTTTACCGGCTTGGGCGCGCCCTACTGGAAACCGGAGGCCCGCGGCACTATCACGGGCCTGACACGCGGCACCACGGTGGCCCAAGTGGCGCGCGCGGCGCTGGAAAGCATTGCTTACCAGAGCGCGGCGTTGCTGCTGGCCATGAGCCGCGATGCGGTCGCCGCCGGCGCCGCGCCCGTGGCCGAACTGCGGGTCGATGGCGGCGCCTGCGTCAACGATCTGCTGATGCGGTTCCAGGCCGACCTGCTGGGCATCCCGGTGATCCGGCCGGCGGTGACTGAAACGACTGCGCTAGGCGCAGCATATCTGGCGGGACTGTCCAGCGGCGTGTATCGCAATACCGACGAGTTAGCCAATTTGTGGCAGGCCGAACGCACCTTCATGCCGACGCTCGGCGCCGAACGCGCCGCTGGCCTGATGGCGCAATGGGAGCATGCCGTGCGGCAGACGGTGCTCAAGTAAACCGGCATACTGCCCAGCAGCCTCGGCGGCAATCCGTTGCCGGATGCAGGTTTTCAAAACCCGCCGGATTTTCATCACACACCAGGACCATGAACTCCAAAACCCCAGACAGCAATATTGAACACGTCGCCTTCATAGGTGGCGGCAACATGGCCAGCGCCATCATTGGCGGGCTGCTCAAACGCGGTATGGCCGCCAGCCAGATTCAAGTGGTCGAGCCTTTTGCCGAACAGCAGGCCAGACTTACGCAGCAGTTCCAGGTGGCCGTAAGCGCCTCTCCCGATGCGTCGCTGGCTCGCGCCAGCCTGGTCGTCTGGGCCATCAAGCCGCAAACTTTCAGGGAAGCTGCGGGGCAGGCCAGCGCGCATGTCCGGACGGCCCTGCACCTGAGCGTGGCCGCTGGCATCCGTTCCGACAGCATTGCCCGCTGGCTGTCCACCGAGCGCGTGGTGCGCGCCATGCCCAATACGCCGGCGCTGGTTGGTTTGGGTATGACCGCCCTCTTTGCCCGCCCAGCCGCGACGCCGGCAGACCGGCAAACCGTGGAGCGGGTGGTCCAGACCACGGGCGACTATCTTTGGCTGCGCCAGGAAGAACAGCTCGATGCCGTAACCGCCCTGTCGGGCTCGGGCCCGGCCTATGTGTTTTACTTCCTTGAAGCCATGATCCAGGCCGGTACCGACATGGGTTTGAGCCGCGAACAAGCCCACCAACTGGCGGTCGGGACTTTTGTCGGCGCCTCGGCGCTGGCCCGGCAGTCCGAAGAGCCGCCCGAAGTGCTGCGCGCCCGTGTGACGTCCAAAGGCGGCACGACTTACGCAGCCCTCACGCGCATGGACCAAGACGGCGTGCAGCAGCATTTCATCAGCGCCATTCACGCAGCCCGCCAGCGCGCCAGTGAGCTGGGAGATGAATTCGGCACCACTTAAGATTTTCATTGAAAACAATCGCTTGTTCAATGAGTACTGCTGGTTATAGCTATGCTTTTAATAGCGTCTGATTCCCTTTTCACTGCCACCCTCGATCGTTCGCAAATGTTTTTTTCACGCTTGAAAGAGTCAGTCAACCGACTCCCGCGCCCGGGCGTTAACAAATCACGAACGTGACGCCTGGAGCCAGCCACACCGCTGGGAAACTTGGCAGCATGCGCGTAGGTACTTTTCCAACACTCCGGAGTTCGTCATGAAAAAATTTCTGTCCATCCTCGCCAGCGCCGCTGTTCTCGCCATGCCTTTGGCCGTGATCTCCACTCCAGCGGCCGCCCAGACCCCCGCCGCACCAATGGCCGCACCTGCCGCACCTGCCGCAGCGCCAATGGCAGCACCTGCCGAAAAAGCTGCAACACCGGTCAAAGCAAAATCCAAGGCAAAAGCCAAAGCAAAATCCAGGTCAAAAGCCAAAATGGCTAAAAAAGCGGCTCCTGCCGCTGCAAAGTAAGCTGATCTACACTTCATTGGCCTGGCTCCGCCAGCCGGTTGAGATTCAAAAAGCCCGCGTTACGCGGGCTTTTTTTTGGGCGTGACTATGGCTGGCAAGCAGCTGCCAGCCTGCTGCACAGCGCTCACTCTCGTCAACGCCCCCAGTAAGACAGGAAAATGCCCACGAATACCGTGAAACCCAGCCAGTGATTGAGGCGAAAGGCCTTGAAGCAATCATCGCGCGCCCGTCGGCGGATCAGCCAGCCATGCCACAGCGCCTGCAGCAAAGCCACAAAAAATGCTATCAAATAAATAGCTGACGGCAACCGATATGCAAGGACGAGAGCCCAAATGGACAGAAAAACCAGGTAAAAGAGCATGATCCCGGCTACGTCAAAGCGCCCGAGCGTGATGGCAGACGTTTTCATGCCGATCCGCAGGTCGTCGTCACGGTCCACCATGGCGTATTCAGTGTCATAAGCGAGCACCCAGAACAGGTTGCCCAGCAACAAAATCCAGGCCAGCAAGGGCACACGGGACTGAACTGCAGCAAAAGCCATGGGAATTCCAAAGCTGAAAGCCACGCCGAGCACTGCCTGCGGCATGGCGACATAACGCTTGGCAAACGGGTAAATCAGCGTGACCAGCAGCGCGGCAAACGACCAGGCGATGGTGACCGCGTTGGTGGACAGAACCAGACCAAAGGCCAGCAACGCCAGCAGCGCTCCCAAGCCCAGTGCAGCCCTCACTGACAACGCACCGCTGGTGACGGGCCGCCGGGCAGTGCGCATGACGTGGCGATCAAACTCCCGGTCGGCTACATCGTTGACGCAGCAGCCCGCGCTGCGCATCAAAAAAGTTCCCAGCGTAAACACCGCCACCAGGCGCCAGCCAGGAAAACCATGCGAAGCGACCCACAAGGCCGACAGGGTCGGCCACAGCAGTAACAGCCAGCCGGCCGGCCGGTCCCAGCGGATCAATTCAAGGTAGAGCGAAAGTTTGCGCTTGGCGTCGGCGACATTCATCGTCAAAAAAATCAGGCAGGGCCAAGGCTAAATCGGGGTATTCAGTCTTCGAGCAGGGAGCGCAGCATCCAGGCGGCTTGTTCGTGCACCGTCAGGCGCTGGGTCAGCAGGTCTGCCGTCGGCTGGTCATTGGCCTTGTCGGCCAGCGGAAATAAACCGCGCGCGGTGCGCGCCACGGCTTCATGGCCCTGCACCAGGATGCGCACCATTTCAAGCGCCTTCGGCGGCGTCGCGGGGACGTCCGGTACCGAAGCCAGCTGGCTGAACTGCGCGTAGGAACCGGGGGCCGGATGCCCCAGCGCGCGAATTCGCTCGGCCACCGGGTCCACCGCATTCCACAGCTCGGTGTACTGCGTCATGAACATGGTGTGCAGGGCGTTGAACATCGGCCCCGTCACATTCCAGTGAAAGTTGTGCGTCGTAAGGTACAGCGTATAAGTGTCGGCGAGCAGGCGGCTGAGCCCCTGGGCAATGGCTGCACGGTCTTTTTCGTTGATGCCGATGTTGATGGCGGGCGCCGATGAGGCAGGTGAAACTGAGGATGGGACAGAAGTTTGCGTCATGATTTTCCTTTCAGGAATTGGGTTGGACAGTATGCACTTTACGGAGTCAAGCCGGATGCAACAACAGCGCGCCGCTATCCGCCTCACCGCCTCCCGCGCGAGGCCAATGCGATGGCGCGCTCATTGACCTCCTCACGACAGGCGCGAGACGCCTGGCAGTTCGCAGGCGTAGATCGCGTTGCGCAGCGCGGCGATGGCTTCGTAACGTGTAAAACTGCGGCGCCAGGCCAGCACCACGCGCCGGGTCGGCACATGGCCTTCAAAGGGCAGGTATTTGATGAACGAGGCTTGACCGGCGACTGAATCGTCTTTGCCGGTGCTGCCTTTTTTTGCCGCTGATTGTTCCGCGAGCGCTTCTTTCGGAACGCCCAGGCGCGGCACCAGCGTGATACCCATGCCGGCGGCCACCATGTGCTTGATCGTTTCCAGCGACGATCCTTCAAAGCTCTTGCTGATGCCCTCGGCACTGCTGGAGAAACGCGCAAACTCGGGGCAGACTTCCAGCACATGGTCCCGAAAGCAGTGGCCGGTGCCCAGCAACAGCATGGTTTCCTTTTTCAGCTCTTCGGCCGTTACACTGTTGCGCGCGGCGAGCGGGTGACTACCTGGAACTGCCGCCATGAAAGGCTCGTCGTAAAGTGGGGCAATCGCTAGATTGGCGTCGGGAAAGGGTTCGGCCAGAATCGCGCAATCAATTTCACCCGTGCGCAACTCCTCGAGCAGCTTGACGGTAAAGTTTTCCTGCAATATCAGCGGCATCTGAGGCGTATGCGCGATGATCTGGCGCACCAGATCGGGCAGCAGATAGGGACCTATTGTATAAATCAGGCCGAGCCGCAAGGCGCCAGCGAGCGGGTCTTTGCCGCGCCGGGCAATCTCGCGGATGTTGTCGGCCTGCTCCAGCACGCTTTGCGCTTGGCGCACGATTTCTTCGCCCAAGGGCGTGACGGTGATTTCGTTCGCATTGCGCTCAAACAGCTTGACCTGGAGTTCTTCCTCCAGTTTCTTGATCGCCACGCTGAGCGTGGGCTGCGAGACGTGGCAGGCCTCGGCACCCTTGCCAAAGTGCTTCTCTCGCGCCACGGCGACGATGTATTTGAGTTCGGTCAGCGTCATGGGGTGATTGTGCGGCTTTTCTCTAAGTGATGACTGACCGAAACGGATGAGGGCGCATGCAGTTCTGCCGCATTCCTCTTTGCTGAAGTCAAATTCAGCTAACCCCTGCATCTTTCATCAATTGGAAAAATAACGCTGAGCCATCAAAACAAATTCCAGAAATTTCTTTCAACTCCCCAACAACGGGCCAGCTAACCCGGCGCCAACTAGGCGGCGCAAGGCACAACTCTCAAGGGTACACAGACTGCTTTGGGAGTGGGCATCTACCTAAAAGAAAACCGGAATCGGGTTCAGCTCATCTTCGCGCAGCGCTTGTGGCAGCCAGCCCATCTTGACAGGCACGTCATACAGGCGCCCTGGTGCAAAACGCGCCCAGAAATGCCGCAAGCCCGGCACCACCACCTTAACCACTGGCATCTTCACATCCGCGCGGGTTTGATCCAGAACCAGCATCTCCATGCCTTGCGCCTCAATGATGCTGCGGCAGTGACCAATGTCCTGCAGGAAGTCGCCGCTGTGCTGAACTGGATGATCGGTAAAACGCGTGAATGGCTGAGCGGGGTCGCCCACCAAATAAGGTTGATTGCTCACGGTCGCGTGCCGCAACCACGCCAGGGTTTCGTGATCCTCGATCGATAGCTCACCACCTTCGCCGGTATGCGCCATACCCAGCATCTGGTTCATTTCCGCAAAAGCGCGCTGCAAGGCGATGCGTGCATCTAGGTGACAGCCCAAGCCGACCACGATATGTTCTTCCTTGCCCTCCATCCGTTTTGAGACAGCTACGAATACCGGAATTCCCAAATCGGTGGTCAGGTCCAGGGCCCACATTTCGCGTTGGTAGTGCTGGCGATAGTGATCTGCAAGCACCAGAAGATACGGCTCCCCAAAAGTGTCGACCGCCACCGCGGGTTTAAGCAACCGGTTGTACCACCACATGGCCACGGCATCGCGCTCCACCAATTCAAAAAAGCCTTGCAGGATCGCTTCTTCCAGCGTGTTACCTGACGCGTTACCGTTCGAACATCCCATGGAGTAGAAAGATTTATCCGTTTCAGTAGCAGAGGCGCGGAAATACACCAATTGTGTAGGAAGATATTTATGGCGCTGTGCTGTCAATGACCACAAAGGGGTCCAGTCAATCGGCGTCGACGCAGTTAACGGCGCAGGTACCTTATTAAAGTGTGAGATTTTCTGATTTAATATATCCCGGTTTGAATACTGCCACTCGCTGTATCGCATGACGTCATTGGGATGAATGGCTTCACCGTCGGGCCAGTCCTGGAATGCTCGCGTGACCCGCATTTCACCGCCGGTCAATTCACCGCTGTATCGCTCGACCGCTTCACACAGCGCACTCACCTTGGCCTGTACTTCCGACACACCCTTCCCTGCGCTGGCAGTGCGCAAGCCCTGTTTCAAGTGAACAAGCCGATCCATTTTGATGGCGTTGTTATGCCCCGCCATATAGACGTGAGCCAGCCCCTCGTCCCGGCGTACCGGTGCCAGCATCCGCACTACGCCCGTGATGGGGCTGACCAAGTGCAAGTATTTCTGCAGCGTCTTTTCCGGGGGAACGCTGCGGTGCCCACCATCGCGTACAAAGTTGGCCTTGCCCGGTTCCAGCAGCAGGGGCCGCATCTCCGGTATTTCCACGGTTCCGCAGGCTGGGCAATGTGGATGACGTACCAGCACATGGGTCTGCGACGCATACGTTGGCCAATCGAGGCTCAGCACCTTGCCGGTGAGTTCAGTGTCCGCGCCAGACAGAAACTGCGCTGCAGCGACGGCGGCCATCTGGCACGCAGCAGCCTGTGTCGCAGGCAGAGCACCCAGCGCCGTCAAAGGCGGCCTACCCAGGCTATTTTTTTCCGCCGCAAACCGGTGCACTGCCCGATTGCGCATGAGGCGTTGGCTGAGGCACGCCCAGCATCCCGTTTCACCTGGCTGAAACAGCGGGCCCAGCCATAATTCGCGCCCGGTCGAGCGCACCAGAAGCCACGGACGATTGGCCTGTAGCGCCACCGCGTTGATTGCCGCCAGTTCATCCCGCAAATAATCATCCGTCAGCACCAACTGCAGGTCGGCGCCATCGAGCGGGCCGACGGCGACACCCATGGCCTTGAGCGCCGGCACCATGGCCGTACCATCGGCTCCTCCAACGATCTGGACCGATACGCGCTTGCTGCGCAATGCCACCAATACAGCGTCAACCTCGACCCCCGAGCCATGCCAAAACGCTGCCGCATCCCTCGGCATGTCCGGCATGGACTCAACGAGGTAGCCCTTGGCTTGCATGTCATTGAGCACGTAATACACCTTGGCAGCATGAACCTGTCCCGCCAGCACATCCACGATCTCGTCTGCACTGCGCTGTCCATCAATCAAAGTGACAACCTTTTCATAGGTGCTGCCGTGCAATGCTTTTGCGGCCTCTTCAGACAGGATTAGCACTCCTTCCCCGGGGATAATTTCCACATGCAGATGGGCTTTAAAGGAAATTTTCTTGTTCAACATAGGGCTCTAACAATTGAAAGCACAACACCCTGGTTGGCTGCCAGGCATCCAGAAACAAACGGCCGCAGATCAACGTCAGAAAATGCCAGTGCACGTGCACGTGCAACATTCCTGCATTTCCCGCAGAGAAAAATGGGAACAATCCAATCGCTGCGTTAGCCATGCCCCTCGGCCGAAAGCAGGCTTATTGCTACTAAGCCGAGGGGGAAACTAAAAGCTTAAAAAGTTTTTACAGTTACAGGCAAGCGCAAAGCGGAACTGTGGTCATGCCCTGTGTCAGAGGGACACCGCAAAATACAGTGCCGATAGTGGACACAGTCAAACCGCCGAGGCAATTAGGGCCGCCGCCGCTCATGCAGAGAAAACCTCCGGCGACCGATTCCAGATCCTCATCTGACAGGTCCGTTGGTTTGGCTGGGATAACCAGATGAACTTCCTTATCGGTGTCCGCGACGGCCTTGACCGCCACATTAGCTGCGAACGTTACGCCCTCAGCCAGCAACGTTGCTTTCGGATCAGCCAGCAATTTTTGCTTGAAGGCTTCATCTTTCCAGCATTTCGCATAAATTTGGCCCATGCTTTTGGCCAGTTCTTCGTTGGTCATAGTGATTTCTTTCTGTGTTGAAAAGCAGCTCTTTTGCATGACCGTCATCACCCGAGCTGCAACAAGGTGAAAAGCGGGTTATGAGGTGAGTAACGAGTCCGTTTGAATTGTTCCAACATATTTAAACGGGCGGTTTGAACCAGTTCTGCAGTACATCGCCAAGGAAGGCATGCAAGGCCGCACTGTTAGGACCAACGCCAGCGACCACCATGTCCAGTTGCTCGTCGCTCAGATCGTCGTTAGCGGCCTGACGGGTATTGAGCAGATTGACCACTTCACCACTGCTGAAGCAATAGCCGCGCTGCCATCCCGCGCGCATGAACAAATCAACAAATAACGCCATGCTGGCTGCCGGCCGAAACAGGCTTTGTAAATTCTTGTCTTGCGCTACCCGCTGTGTGAATTGCAAAATCCCGCCGCAAGTGGCTTTTTCCACACCGATCTGCTTCATTACCTGCTGCGCAAAGTCTGCGGTGGGTGCAGTCTGCGCAGAACGCGTGTTTTGCAATGCCCTGAACAATTGGTCAACAGCAGCTACTTCGGCAGCTTGAACCCGGCAGGATGGGCAAGTTGCCAAATGAGACGCCAGACCGGCTTGATCCATGTCGGATAGTGCTTCGTCCAGCGCTGAACTGATGCGCAGCAGCATCTGCTCGCACGAACCACCGACTTCGGTTTTGCCAAGACTCAATTCAAACTCCAATCAACCTTACGCACCGCAAAAAACCTCTTGACCAGCAAGCGCTGCCAATAAGTAACGCAAATCTGAAACTTGTTCCATCGTGAATTGTTATGTGGCCGCTTTTGCTTGGCTAGTCTGTGCTGCATCACTGCACCCGGTATTCGCGCAATGCGTCAGCCAGTTGTATGCGCGCCCGACACAGCCTGCTTTTGACCGTGCCGACGGGAACATTCAGTGTCACAGCGGCTTCCTCGTAGCTCAGGCCTTCACTGGCCACCAGAAAGATGGCGTCCCTCATTTGCCCGGGCAGCGCCGCAACGGCATGGTCCATTGCGAGCAGGAGTTGCCGGCTTGCGTAGGCATCAGCAGGGTTGCTTCCGGCCAAATCACAGATGCCATCCGGCTGCTCGTCAATGTCCAGATGGAGGTGCTGCTTGGTCGGCGAACGGCTAAGGTGATTTTTGAGCAGGTTGAAGGCAATGCCTGTCAGCCAGGTAGAAAAACGCGACTGGCTATTAAAGCTGGGGAGCGCACGAAAAGCTTGCAGAAAGGTTTCCTGCGCAAGTTCTTGCGCGTCTTGCACGTTGTGTTCATATTTGAGGATAAAACGCATCACGCGTTGCTGGTAACGGGTGACCAGTGGCGCAAACCGCTCAGTATTTCCGCCAAGCACCGATGCAATCAGTGCCGAATCAAGGGCGGTATCCTGCATATTTGTCGCGCCAATGGCTGTCAGCTGTGGCTTGCGAGCGGAATCAGCCAAGTGCACTTCAGTCTGAACTATTTGCATGCGCGGCGCTGTATCAGGTACCAGATCACTGCCGGACTCCATCGCGTCCCCGGTGTCGATTTTGCTCATACCTGCTGCCGTTTCGCAAGTTCGGCAAAGTGGCCGCCCAAAGCCATCAGTTCGGCGTAGCTACCGGTTTCAAGCACTTTCCCCGCCACAATGACAAAAATGCGGTCAGCGTGAATGATGGTGGACAGTCGGTGCGCAATCACGATGCGTGTGGCATCCAGCTGTTTGATGCTACGGGCCACGATGGCCTGGGTCTGGTTGTCCAGCGCGCTGGTCGCCTCGTCGAAAAGCAATACTGCCGGGCGATTGACGAGCGCCCGGGCAATCATGAGACGCTGTCGCTGCCCTCCCGAGATGGTTCCAGCACCCTCTGAAATCACGGTGTACATGCCCATGGGCATGGCCGCTATGTCTTCAGCCAGCCCGGCCATGCGAGCAGCTTCCCAAGCCTCTTCAAGCGTCCGGGGAGAGGAGCCAACGATATTTGTGAAGATGTCGCCGGGCATCAGCTTGCCATTTTGCAGAACCACGCCCAACTGGCGCCGCACCGAACCCACGTCCAGTCCGGCCAGGTCCTGGCTGTCGTAATAGACCGCGCCCGACTGCAGGGTTTCAAAACCCAACAAAATCCGGAAAAGGGTCGACTTGCCCGAGCCCGACGGCCCCACGAAAGCCACGAATTCACCCTTTTTCACATGAATGGACACGTCGTCCAGAATCAGCGGGCCATCGACTGCATAGCTGAAATTCGCCCGGCTGATTTCCACATCGCCCTGCAAGGGGCCGGCAGGGGTTTGCGCATCCTGCTGCTCAGGCAAGGCAGTCAAAATCGGCTTGGCCCGCTCATACAGCGGAATGATGCTGAGCGACTGGGTCAATGCCCCGGCCAGCGCAAGAGTCGCCGAAAAAAACTGAACGAACGCGGTGTTGAATGCCACAAACACGCCGGTGCTGATGTCTTTCTGAAAAAATGCAATTGCTGCAAACAAGATGGCCGAAGCCAGAACAATGAACGAGGCGTTGAACACCTGCAGCACATTGCCCAGTCCCCGCACCTGCAGGCCCACGCTTTTTTGTTGGCCAAAATCCTGCGCCCACAGCCCGAAGGCGCGATGTTCCGCAGCGCCGCTGCGCAGCTTGCCGATGCCATTGAGGATTTGCAACACCCGCCCGGAAATGCTGCCCTGCAGGGCATACAGCTGACGCTCCATGCGCAGTCGCCAGAAGTTAATGCCCACCGTGACAACCAGAATGAGGACTACCAGGCCGGTGGCCACCAAGCCTAGTACCCAATTCAACGCAAACATGTAGAAAAAGCTGAACAGGCCAAACACCCAGTTCAGCACAATCGACTGCGTGGTGGCCGTCAGCTGTTGCAGGATGCTATTGATGGAAAAAGCCCGTTGCGCCAGGTCGCCCGCAGAATAGTTTCTGAAAAATGGCACGGGCAGGCTGAGCAGGCGGTCAATGACTGCAGCCTCTGCCGCATTTCCCAGTCGTCCTTCCAGCCGCAGCAGGGCCAGCGAGCGTGCCAGTTCGAATGCCGCCACGCCCACGGCGGCTGCGCCGAGCATCAGCGTGAGCTGGAGCAGCTCGGCGCTACGGCCAGCAGGTATTACTTGGTCCACCAGAATGCCGGTGGCAAATGGCGTGAACAAAGCCAGCAGACCTGCCAGCAAGCCGCAGATCACCATAGTGACGGAATCACGACCCGACGTGCCCAGCCCAAAGCGCAGCAAGTCGGACAGGCTGATGGCACGGGCCGGAAACTTGCGAAAAAACATGAATCCGCTGTCAGCCAGCTGCGCCGCAGTGGACTGGTCCAGTAACAACCGGTGAGCGTGCCGGCTTTGCTTGATGGGATGCGGATGATCCGGAGCGCCGAGGTCTTCCATCTCATAACCGCCGTCAGGCAGGGGCAGCAATGCGACTGGGCGTCCGCTGTCCTTCAGGGTGGCCAGTAGCGGACCGGCGTCTTCGCACCACCAGTTTTTGCCGTCGAGCTTGACCCTGCGCATACTGACCCCGGCCTGCCGTGCCAGCTGCTGCAAGGTGTCAAAAGCATCAAGCGCAGGATCGGTCGGCTTGAACGCTGCCTCAACGCCGCCAGCCCGCAATACGCGGCGCAGCGTCTCTGCAATCAAGGTACCCGTGCTGTAGCCGCTGCGCGCAGGCGGCGCACCATCGCCCAGCAACGCGGCCAGTGCGCCCAGCGACTGGCTGAAGTTGCGCTGGTCCGTGCGCTGGCGCAGTTGCAGCGCGGCACTGTCTTGGTCGGCATCGTGCGGCTTGATGATGTTCAGCTTGTTGCTGAAATTATCAAAGCTCATCGCATCTTGCGCAGGCTGGTGCTGCGCCAAAGCATTATTTGATGTTGAACTTGCTGAGGCGTCGGCGTTTTTCACAGCCGTCAGTTCCGGGGTTTCGTCAGGCAGTGTGATCATTGTCAGTGCGCCTTGATAAGCTCGCTGTAGGCACCGTTCAGGGTAACCAGCTGGTCGTGCGTACCGCGCTCCACGATCCGGCCCTTGGCCATGACGATGATCTCGTCAGCATCCCTTACGGTTGACAGCCGGTGTGCCACGATCAGGCAGGCGCAACCACGCGCACGGATGTTGTTGTCAATTTGCATCTCGGTGACGGGGTCCAGCGCCGAGGTGGCTTCGTCCAGCACCAGAATGCGCGGATTAACCGCCAACGCCCGGGCAATGTCCAGCCGCTGAACTTGGCCCCCGCTGAATCCGGCGCCAGCGTCGCCGATTTGGCTGTCATAGCCGCCCGGCCTGCCGGCAATGGCCTCATGAATCGCCGCGTCATGTGCAGCCTGCAGCATATCGGCCTGCGGCAGCGTGCTGTCCCAGAGGGTCAGGTTGTCGCGCACCGTGCCTCCAAAAAGATACGGGTCCTGGTCCACCCCGGCCAATGAGCCGGCCAGCATGGTGCGGTCGATTCCGGTACGTGCCATACCGTCGAACAGCACCTCGCCCGACCACGGCTGGTTCAAGCCCATCACGAGGCGGGCCACGGTTGATTTGCCGCTACCCGACCCGCCCACGAGCGCGACACGCCGGCCAGGAGCCAGTGTCAGGTTGAAACCTTCAATCAATGGCGGATCCAGGGGGCTGTAGCCAAAGCTGATGTTGCGCAGCTCCAGATGGCCTTGCAACTTGCCGGCTGACAACGGCGTGGCTGCAGCATCTGCTGGCGCAAAGCACCTGTCGAGCGGATAGCGCATCACGTCGTCCAGCCGGGCCATGTCTCCCTTGGCCTCCTGGAATTTTCCGGCCAGGCCCATGAGGTTTCCAACCGGTGCGGTAAAGCTGCTCATCAGGCTTTGAAAAGCTACCAGCATGCCGACCGTCATGACACCGCTGATGACTTGCGCACCGCCCAGTCCGAGTATGGTCACCGTGATCAGCGCATTGAGCAAAATGGGCAATGCAGACAGCAGCCGGGTATACAACTCAAGCCGCTGCTCGGTGTTATTGACTTTGGCCTTGTAGCCTGCCCAACGGCTGAAAAAGTCGCTTTCGGCACCTGTCGCCTTGATGGTTTCAATGGTCTGGATACCGCCCATGGTGGCCGCCATGAGCTTGCCGCGATCTTGCAGCAACAGCATGCTGCCGTCGGTACGCAAGCGGGTGACGCCTTTGAGCGCAATCAGGTTGAACGCCGTCAGCACAACCCCTGCGAGCGTCAACTGCCAGCTGTACACCAACATCAGAGCGAGATAAAAAACCAGCGTGACCATGTTGACTGCATTGGTGGCCAGCTCGCCCGACAGCAGTTGGGCCACGCGGTCATTGGACTGAACTCGCTGGCTGATGTCCCCCGCGTAGCGCTGGGTAAAAAACGCCACCGGCAGGCGCAGCACATGCCAGAAAAAAGCACTGGAACCGGTCAGCGACAAGTGCATTTCCAGCCGCAACAGGTATTTTTGCTGCATCCAGGTGAGCATGCCGCGCACTACCGCTGTGGCGGCCATGCCCAGCAAAAGCGGCTTGACCCAGCCATCCAGCCGGCCAATCAGGAAATCATCGACAAACACCTGTGAAAACACCGGAATCATCAAGCCTGGAATCACCAGTGCCAGACTGGCCAGAATCACAAACCAAAGCCCCCCTTTAACATGCGCGAGACGCCCGGCCAGCACCGTCAGCAGGTGCGTCTCTTTGCCACCGGCCACAAAATTTGGACCGGGCTCAAACAACAGCGTGACACCCGTATAAGATTTTTCAAATTCTTCCCAAGTCACCTTGCGCGGCCCGGATGCCGGGTCGTTCAGGTAAACGCAATCTTTGCCGAAGCCTTCCAGGACCAGAAAATGGTTGAAGTTCCAGAACAGGATGGCTGGCAGGGTTTGTTTATCGAGCGCATCAATTTCGAACCTTGCGCCTTTGGCGGTCAAACCGTAGGTGCGCGCAGCCTTGACAACGCTGCTGGCCTTGCTGCCATCACGAGAGACACCGCAGGCGATGCGCAACTCTTCCAGGGGAGCCCGCTTGCCATAAAAAGCCAGCACGATGCCCAATGCCGCCGCACCGCATTCCACCGCTTCCATTTGAATCACGGTGGGTGTGCGGACACGCTTGCGTTTGCCTGCGCCGCGTCCAGGCGCTGTTGCCCTAATGCCTGTCCACCATTGCGCCAGTCTGGATGCGACCGCTTCTTCGGCGAGGCTCACAGGCCCACCGTTTGTTTAAGCATCGGAATCACCAGACTGATGGGCTTTTGCACCTCAATCGTGAAAGATGCAACGGCCAACGTACCGCTGCTCAGGTCAAGTTGCCGGGCTGCGCTGGATGACCATTGATAGCCACTCTTGGTGTCGCTGTCTGGAATTAGCGCAACCGCCACTGCGATCGGTGGGCCTTGCTTGGTCAGCTCCCGCACCAGCCCAGGGTTGTTGAAAACGGCCTGCATGCCCTGCTCGGAAGACGGGTATTTTGAAACCGACGTAACCTTGCCGACCAGAAAGCCGTAACGCTCCTTGCGGGCCGTGACGGGCGAAAGTTGTACCGTCATTCCCGGCAGTATTCGTTTTGCCTCGCTTTGTGGCGGCATGTAAATCAGCGCTTCGAGTGACCTGACTGGCTCCTCTACTGAAAGTACCGGCTGGTTGACCGTGACGATGTCGCCTTTGCTCACCAGAACTTCCACCACCAGACCGTCATGGGTGCTAACCACGTTGCTGGCCAGTTCAAGCTGGGCCGTCAGGTCGGCCAACCGGCTGCGGGCACTTGTCAGCGCGGCGTTCATCTGGCGTGTCCGTTCGTCGAAACCACTCTGGTTGGTCAGGGCCTGAATGTCCAGTGACTGCAATGCATTGCCTGCAGTACTGATGTCATTTTCTGCAGAGAAAATGGCCTGCCGGCTTTCTTCAAAGCGTTGGCGCGTGATCAGGCCGTCAGCCAGCAGTTCGGATTGCTGGGAAAGCTTTTCCTTCAATGACGCCAGAAATTGCTCGCGTGAACGGATTGCCGCTCGTTGAATGTCAGCCTGCTGACGCGCAGAACGGCTCCTCGCCGGCTGCTCAAGCGCAATTTCCGAAGAAATACTGGCCTGCTGTTTTTCCAGTCGCTGCACCTCCGCAAGCGCCGCATCCCGTTGCAATGACAACAGTGGCTGAGTGACACGGCCAATCGTCTGTCCTTTGCGAATGGGTTGGCCCGTTTTGAAGTCCTCGAAGTCAACGACCACACCACTGCCGAGCGAGACAATGTTGTACGTCCCCCCCTGTCGAACAATGATGCCTTGGCCTGAAATGGTACTGGGAAGCGAGCCAAAGACACTCCATAGCAAAGTCGCGGCCAGCACAAAACCCAGCGTTGCCAGCACCAGCCAGGCGCGCGGACGCGTGATTTTCATCATCTGCTCGAGCTGCTCGGGCGAGGACAGGTTTTGCAGCGCTGTTTCTCTGAATAAAGGATTGGCCATCGGTATACCTGTCTCTTATCTGAAAAATTCTTGAGGCAGGGTCGTCAGGCTGCCAGCTTGGAGCAGGTTTTCCTCCACGCGGTCTGCACCACCCAAACCAAAGGACAGCAGACTGGCTGTCTGGAAGCGAAAAAGTACCAACGCCCGCGCAAAATCGCGCTGGGCCTGCACCCATCCGGTCTGATATGCAGTCAGCTGGCTTTCAGTGGTGAACAAATCCAGCAAGGTGGAGAAACCGGCCCGGTAGCTGCGCTTTTCGTTCTCGTAAACCGCCGTTTGAAGGCGGCGTTGCGTGTTGGCCTTGTCAAGCTGTGCAATGGCGGCTCGCAGCGCGTCCAGTTGCGTTTGCATGTCGCCCCTCACCCGAAGACGCAAGAACTCAAAATCGGTTTGAGCCTGTCCGGCAGCTGCCTCCCGCTGCAGGATCAGGCCGCGCCGTTCGAAGTCGCCGCCAGGCAGCGTGTAGTTCAGCGTTAGTCCTATATTGGCCCCGCGGGCAGGCTGGCCCAGCGCGAGCAGCGTGGCGGCCCCTGCGCGGCCTTCCGTCATGCCGCTATAACCCACGCTGAGGCCCAGATCAAGCTGCGTAGCGCTGTTGCTCCGGGCCGCCTCAGCCAGGGTGTTGGCGGCGCGCAGCCGCTGTTCTGCGGCCCGTATATCGTTACGGCGATCAGCGCCGCTTGCCAGAAAACGGGCCACGGCTGCCGGATCGTCCAGCAGACCCAGCTGCGCGTCTTCGGCCCTTGGAAAAGCGTCAAGCCCGCGCGGTGCGGCTTCAAGGGCCTCAATTGGCGTATTCATGGCTTGCGACAAAACCTGCAGTGCCTGGCGGAGCTGGAGCGCAGAGCGAAGCCGGTCAGATTCCTGCGCCTCTCGCCGGACTTCATATTTGAGCAGGTCTGCATTGGGAATTTCGTCGGCCCGCGCCAGTTTGCGTGCGTCGGCGAGCAATTCGCCGGCGCGTGCCTCGGCCTGCAAGGCCAGGTCGAGACTCTGGTGTCCGGCCACCACGTCCCAATAGGCGGTGACGGTGCGCGCCACAGCCTGAGCCTGAGTATGAAGATAACTGCTGCGACTTGCTTCCAGCGACAGGGCTGCAGCCGTGACGGGAGCCGTTGTCACGCTGCGACCCGCGCCCTTGCGCAGCGGAATCACCACATTGAACGCGACGTTGCTTGTGCTTGGCGCGGTGCTGTTGGCGGCATCGTCACGAATGCGGTTCACGGACACTGTCGGGTTGAGGACCACGCCAGACTCCAGCAGTTGACTGACTCCGGCGGAGTAGCCCAGTTGCCTGCTGGCCAGCGCTGCTCCGCCGCTTGCAGGGATGGGCGTGTAACTTTGCTGCTGTGAAACGCCAGCATTCCACAGCCGGTCAAAAGGCGCGCGCGCTGACAGTAGCTGCCCCTGGCTGGCTGCAATTTGCTGCCGGCTGATGGACACCGATGGCTCCTGATGCAGAGTCAACTGAACCGCATCAGCCAGCGAGCCCGAAAAAACCTGCGCGCAAACCGAGTGTGGCGAAATAAACGCCCAGCCCAGCGCAAGTGCGGCGAGCGTTGGAATTGAGGGCCGTGAAACAGGCACTGAAATGCTCATATCCGGGCCTCAGGACTGCAACAGCGGTTCCCGATAAGTCGACTCGGGATGAAATATCTCCCGGCTTGTCGACAACTCGCAGGTTTCAAAACGGGCCTTGAATCTGGGCTCGTCAACACGGCGCGGGCACGTCGGAGATTTGCAGGTGGTGTGGCAATGGTGAAAGGCGCACAAGGAGATGGACTACACAGCGAGTCCACACAAATTGCACCCAGGCCGACAGCTGGATCAGCCAGCAATCTAGTCCTTGTATTTTTAAAGTTGGAGCTACGCGAAAAAAGTAGCGCAAAAACGCCGCTTCGGCCAATTTCTCCATCGCAAAACGTCCAAATAAAGAAGGTGCAAAAGTCACCGCGATCCTTCACTGGCCGCAATCGTCAGAAAGAGAAAGCAGAAAGTTTTCCAGTGCTTCATGGACATTGACTTTTTAAAAACTGGGGACGTTTATTTAACAAGAATTTACAAAATTGCCGGAATTTGACGGGAACTACACACCAGTGTGACTTGCATCTTATTGTAAATAGTTAACAACTAAATGACATTTTTGTAAGTTTTTGAAGTAATTTGCTTGGCTTTTTTGATTGCCGAATTGGAAATTCGTGTTAGCAGCGGTGAAGCGCGCATCGGATACTGACCCCGTTTTCAGGGCACCATCTTGAACACGAATCTTCTGGCAAACCTTCTGGACTCAAGCCTTCAAAAACTCAGCCTTCCCACCGAGCCAGCGCAAAACATGCCGGTGCGCCATATCGGGGTACTGGTCGAGCATCAGTGGCGCCACCTCTCGCGCCCAGGCCAGTAGCGCAGCATCGGTCTGCAGATCGGCAAAGCGCAGCAGCGCCGCCCCCGACTGGCGCGCTCCCAAAAACTCGCCCGGCCCGCGAATGTCCAAATCCCGTCGGGCAATCTCAAACCCATCGTTTGTCTCGATCATTGCCTTGAGCCGCGCCCGCGCGACCTCGCCCAGCCGGGGTGCATCGCCGGTCGAATACAGCAGCACGCAGGCGGACGCCGCTGCGCCGCGCCCGACGCGTCCGCGTAGCTGGTGCAGTTGCGACAGGCCAAAGCGCTCGGCATGCTCGATCACCATCAACGAGGCATTGGGCACATCCACCCCGACCTCAATCACGGTGGTGCTGACCAGAACCGCCATCACGCCGTCGACGAACAGGCTCATCACCGCCTTTTTCTCGGCCACCGGCATGCGCGAATGCAGCAGGCCGACCAGCACGTCCGGCAAGGCTTCGCTCAGGGCCTGATGGGTCTGGGTGGCGTTGACGAGATCGATGGATTCGCTCTCTTCAATCAGCGGACAAACCCAGTAAATCTGCCTTCCTTCGACAATTTGCGCCTGGATGCGGGCCACAACCTCGTCGCGCCGGGCATCATTCACCACCTTGGTCACGATAGGCGTGCGTCCGGGCGGGAGCTCGTCCAGCGTGGAAACGTCAAGGTCGGCGTAGTAACTCATGGCCAGGGTGCGCGGAATCGGCGTGGCGGTCATCATCAACAGATGAGGTTCCTGGCCATCGTCAGTCATCTTGCTGCGCAACGCCAGCCGCTGGGCCACGCCGAAGCGGTGCTGTTCGTCGATGATCGCCAGCGCCAGGTTGTTGAACTTCACCTTGTCCTGAATGATGGCGTGGGTGCCGATGACCAGCCTGGCCTCACCGCTTTCAATCAGCGCCAGCATCTCGCGCCGCTCTTTGGTTTTCTGGCTGCCGGTGAGCCAGGCGGTCTTGATGCCCAGCGGCTCCAGCCAGCTGAGCAATTTGCGAAAGTGCTGCTCGGCCAGGATTTCGGTCGGTGCCATCAGCGCGCATTGCCAGCCGGCATCGATGCAGCGGGCCGCTGACAGCGCCGCCACCACGGTTTTTCCGGCGCCGACATCGCCCTGCAGCAGACGGTGCATGGGAATGCTTTTCTTCAGGTCAGCCTCAATTTCCTGCCCTACTCGCTGCTGCGCGGCGGTCAGTCGAAACGGCAGACCTTCGAGCAGTTGCGCATGCAGGCAAGGATGCTGCGCGCCCCGTAAAACCGATCCCGCCAGCGCGGGCGCCCGCATGGCGGCGCGCACGCGCCGGGCCTGCAGCTGCGACAGCTGCTGGGCCAGCAACTCCTCGGCCTTCAGGCGCTGCCAGGCCGGATGGCTGCGGTCTTCGAGGGTTTCGAGCGCCACATCCGGCGTTGGGTGGTGCAAAAACTGTAGCGCATCACGCAGGCTGGACAAGCGCAAAGGCATGTTTCTGCTTAAAAACGGCGCCGGAATCGTTTCACGGAGATCGGCCCGGGCCAGGCCGCTCAGCACGGCCTTGCGCAGATACACCTGCGGCAAGCCGGCCGAGGTCGGATACACCGGCGTCAGCGCACCCGGCAATTCGCCGCCAGCCAGCTTGAAGTGGGGGTGCATCATTTCGCGGCCCAGAAAGCCGCCGCGAATCTCGCCGCGCACCCGCACCTGAGCGCCCAGGCTGAGCGTTTTCTGGTGCGACGGGTAAAAATTCAGGAAGCGCAGCACGCAGGTATCGCTGCCATCATCGACCGTGACCAGCAGCTGGCGCCGCGACCGGATCGAAATTTCGCTGTGCATCACCTGGCCTTCGAACTGCACCACCTCGCCGTCACGCGCATCGGCCAGGCGCACGATGCGGGTTTCGTCCTCGTAGCGCAGGGGCAGGTGCAGGGCCAGGTCGATGTCGCGCCTGAGTCCCAGCTTTTCGAGGGCTTTTTGCGCCGGAGATTTAGCCTGTGCTTTGGAGGCAGGCTTGCCCGCCGCACCGGCCGCGGACGGGGCGGTTTTCAGGGCCTTTTCAGGGGCAGGAGCAGCCGGTTGCATCATGGGACAATTGTGCCTTCATGAAGAAGAATTTCAGCCTCAGTGATTTTGATTTCACACTCCCCGACGAATTAATTGCCCAGCACCCGGCAGCCGAGCGCAGCGCGTCGCGCCTGCTCGACGGCCGGGGCAGCACCATCGCCGACCGCCGCTTTGCCAACCTGCCTGATTTGCTGCTGCCCGGCGACCTGCTGGTGTTCAACGACACGAAGGTGGTCAAGGCCCGATTGTTCGGCCAGAAGGCCAGCGGCGGCAAGCTCGAACTGCTGATCGAGCGGGTGTTGCCTGCGCACGCCGATGCCGGCCACGAAGTCGCCGCGCACATGAAAGTCAGCAAAAAGCCCCTGCCCGGCGCGGTGCTGCAGATGCAGGGCGGTTTTACCGCGACGCTGCTGGGCCGCTGGCCCGAGGCGCATGGCCCGCTTTACCGCTTCAGGCTCAGCAGCGACCCGTATGCGCTGATGGCCGAATTCGGCCACGTCCCTTTGCCGCCCTACATCACCCACACCGACTCTGCGGACGACGAGCAGCGCTACCAGACCGTGTTTGCGAAAAATCCCGGCGCCGTGGCTGCGCCAACCGCCGCGCTGCATTTCGACGAAGCCGTGCTGGCGCAGCTGGAAGCGCATGGCATCGCGCGGGCCAGCGTGACGCTGCATGTGGGCGCGGGCACCTTCCAGCCGGTCAAGACGGAGATAATTACCGAGCACACCATGCACTTCGAGCGCTTTGACGTTCCTGCCGCCACGCACGAGGCAATTGCCGCTTGCAAGGCGCGCGGTGGGCGCGTGGTGGCCGTGGGCACGACGACGGTGCGGGCGCTTGAGTCAAGCGCCAAGTTCGGCCCGTCCTGCGACGACACCAACATCTTCATCACGCCAGGCTTTGAATTCAGGGTGGTCGATCTGCTGCTGACCAACTTTCACCTGCCCAGAAGCACCCTGATGATGCTGGTCAGCGCGTTCTCCAGCCACGAACACGTTATGGCGCTGTACCGGCACGCGATTGAGCAGCGCTACCGCTTTTTCAGCTATGGCGACGCCATGCTGCTGGCCCGCGAGGCACCTGCCGCGCGCCACTAAACACACCTGCGACAATCCAAAAATGCTCGAATTTGAAGTTTTGAAAACCGATGAAGCCGCGGGTGCCAACGTCGGTTCGTATGCCCGGCGCGGCACCCTGACCCTGAACCATGGCGTGGTGCAGACGCCCATTTTCATGCCGGTCGGCACCTATGGCACTGTCAAGGGTGTGATGCCGCAGTCGCTTCACGACATGGGCGCGCAGATCATTCTGGGCAACACTTTTCACCTCTGGATGCGGCCCGGGCTGGACGTGGTCAAACAGTTCGGCGGCCTGCACCAGTTCGAGAGCTGGCACAAACCCATACTCACCGACAGTGGCGGCTTTCAGGTCTGGTCGCTGGGCGAGATGCGCAGGATTTCGGAAGAAGGCGTGAAGTTTTCCTCGCCGGTCAATGGCGACAAGCTGTTTCTGACGCCTGAAATCTCGATGCAGATCCAGACGCTGCTCAACAGCGACGTCGTGATGCAGTTCGACGAATGCACGCCTTACGACACCAAGGGCCACATCACCACCGAAAGCGAGGCGCGCCTCTCGATGGAGCTGAGCCGGCGCTGGGCGAAACGCTGCGAGGACGAGTTTGCCCGGCTGGAAAATCCGAACGCGCTGTTCGGCATCGTGCAAGGTGGCATGTTTGAAAACCTGCGCCAGGAGTCGCTCGATGCGCTGGTCGAGATGGACTTTCCGGGTTACGCCGTCGGCGGCGTCAGCGTCGGCGAACCGAAGGAAGAAATGCTGCGCATCATGGCGCACACGCCGCACCGGCTACCGGCGCACAAGCCGCGCTACCTGATGGGCGTGGGAACGCCGGAAGACCTGGTCGAAGGCGTGGCGGCCGGCGTGGACATGTTTGACTGCGTGATGCCGACCCGCAATGCCAGGAACGGCCACATGTTCACCCGCTTCGGCGACCTGAAAATCCGCAACGCGCGCTACAAGACAGATCAAGCACCGGTGGACAGCACCTGCACCTGTTACGCCTGCAACGGCCGGGCGCTGCCGGACGGCACCGACTCGGGCGGATTCAGCCGCGCCTACCTGCACCATCTGGACCGCTGCGGCGAAATGCTCGGCCCGATGCTGAACAGCATCCACAACCTGCATTACTACCTCAACCTGATGCAGGAAGTGCGCGATTCGCTGGACGCGGATTGCTTCGGCGAATTCGTCATTCAATTCAAGGCCGACCGCCAGCGTGGAGTCTGAGCCGTGAACATCAAGCTGCAGCGCTGGATTGACCGCTGGGCCGGCATTCCGCTGTGCGCCGCAGTGTCTGGCGTGGATGCCCTGATGCGCCGCTTCAAGCCGGTACCCCCCCCCAAGCAGGCGCCGCGCGCCATCGTGGTCATCCTGCTGTCTGAAATGGGCAGCCTGGTGCTGGCCAACGACATGTTTGCGCGGCTGAAAGCACGTTATCCGGACGCACCGCTACACGCCCTGTTGTTTCGCAAGAACCGCGAAATTCTCGATTTGATGCGGGTGATGGATCCAGCCCATGTGCACACGGTGAATGACAAATCCCTGGTCGGCCTGCTCGGCAGCCTTTGGCAGGCTATCAGGGAACTACGCCGCGCGAATGTCGATGTTGCGATTGATTGCGAGCTGTTCTCGCGCATCAGTAGCCTGCTGTCTTATGCCAGTGGCGCTGCTGTGCGCGTTGGTTTTCACCGCCATACGCAGGAGGGCCTTTACCGCGGCTCGCACATCAACCGGCGCGTGCCTTACAACCCCTACCACCACATCAGCGCGCAATTTTTGACGCTGGCCCGGGCGATTGATTCAACCGCTGTGCCCAAATCCAAACTGCCGGTGGTGAGCACACCCAAACCACCGCCCCATGTGCCGCTGGACGGTGCGCTGATTCAGGGCATAAAAGACCGGCTGGCGCGGGACTTTCCCGCCATTGCACGGCGGCCGCTGGTGCTGGTCTATCCCGGCGGCGGCATTCTGCCGATTCGCGCGTGGCCGCTGGCGTCCTACACCGTGCTGTGCGAAGGCTTGGTCGCTGACGGCTGCGCCGTGGCGGTGATTGGCCTGAAGGACGACCAGGCGCTGGCGCGGCAGCTGGTGGCCAATGTCAAACAGGCCTTTCCGGCCAGCCCGGTAGCTGACCTGACCGGTTACACGCGTTCGATTTCCGAGCTGCTGGCGCTGTTTCATGTGGCACGCCTGCTGGTCACCAACGACGGCGGCCCGGGCCAGTTCGCCGCGCTGACGCCGATCTGGACGCTGATGCTGTTTGGACCCGAAACCCCCAGCCTGTATGCGCCGCTGACGCCGAAGTGTTATTCGTTTTACAGCCAGTGGCCCTGCTCGCCCTGCCTGAGCGCCTATAACCACCGCGCTTCCTATTGCGATGGCGACAACCAGTGCCTCAAGGTCATCACACCCGCCGCCGTACTGGCGAAGGCGCGTGAATGTCTGGCAGCCCCCTGAGCACAAGCGCCGGATGCCAACCCTTCGATCCCTCGCCGAGAAACTCGTCAGCCTGCTGCCTGAGCGCCTGCGGCCCATGGCGCGCTGGCGTTTCATCAAGTTTGGCGTGGTCGGCGCGAGCGGCACGGTCATCAACATTGCCGTGCTCTATGTGGCGCAGGAGTACCTGCTGCGCAGCATCGAGGACTTTCATTCGCGGCTCAATTATTCGATTGCGCTGGCGATCACACTGGCCACAATCAGCAATTTTTACTGGAACCGGCGCCTGACCTGGCGCGACCGCAGGCAAGAGGTGCATCGCTCCGCGGTCTTCCTGTTTTCCAAGTACGTGATGGCGGCGGCGCTGTCGATCGTGATCCAGTCGCTGCTGACCAAGTGGCTGGCCAACTATCTGCACTACCTTCTGGCCAACGTGATTGCGATCGTGATCGCCAGCGTCGCCAATTTTGTCGCCAACGACCGCCTGACGTTTCGTCGCCAGCGCCTGAAGCCGCCAGCCACCGGTGGCGGGAACGACGGCGACACTCCCCTCTCCAATCCCCATGACCAGCCCTGAAAAACCAAAGCCGCGCATTGCTGTCCATCTGCTCTGGCTGGGCCTGGCGATTGCCGTGGCGCTGGGCTATCTATTCGGGCTGGGCGGCGACCACATTCCGCGCAACGGCGACGAACTTGTGTATGCCCACATCGCGCGTCTGACCGCCGCCAGCGGCCACTGGCTGCCGCTGGTGAGTTCTTACGATTTCATGCGCAACACCAAGCCGCCCCTGCTCTTCTGGCAGGCCATGGTGGCCGGTGGTTGGGGCGAACACTGGACGCTGCTTAACCTGCGCCTGCCCAGCATCGCCTACACCTGGGGCATTGCTCTCATGGTGGGGCTGCTTACCTGGAAAATTGTGCGCAACACGCCGCCCCAAGCCATTTCCGCTGGCGCGTCATCCGACGCCGCAGAAGGCCAAAACAGCCAGGCCACGGCGATCAGCCTGGGTGCCATCGCCACCCTGGTTTACCTGTCTTTTTTCAGCACCTACCGCTACGGCAGGCCTTACCTGACCAGTGCCGCTGAAACTTTCTGGCTGTTCGGGGTTTTCTTCGCGATTGCCTGGTCGCCGGTCAAACTGCTGGCGTCAACCTGGAAGTTCCCGCTCATCGCCGGCCTGGCGATCGGCATTGGCTGCCTCTACAAATCATTTGTCATGGTGGTGCCGGTCGGTTTCGGTCTCGCGCTGTGTTACCAGACAGTGGGCGCCCAATTGCCACCCTGGAAAGTTTTTCGGCGCGGCATCGTGGCTGACGGCGTCAAGGTGGCGGCGATCTGCGCCCTCGCCCTGGCCGTGTTTGGCCTCTGGTTTGCGATCGATCCTCAGCCGGGCGAAGTATGGCGCGAATTTGTCGTCGGAGAAAACGCCGGCAAGATGAACTCGGCAAAAGGCTACTTCAAAACCGCCTTCAGCGGCAGCAGCGGCATTCTGACCATCCTGACGGGCTATTTTTCAAATGCGCTGTTCCTGCTGCCGCTCTCGGTGGGCTGCTTCGTGGCCGCCTGGCGCAGCTTCCGGCAGCGTGCGGGCACATCACAAACCATCAGCGACGCCGAAAAAATCATGTGGCTTTGGCTGCTGGCGCTGGCGCTGGTATTCATGCTGCCGACCCAGCGCTCGACCCGCTACCTGATTCCGGCGATGCCGGCGCTGGCCGTGGTGATGGCGCTCTACTGGCAGCGCATTGGCCACATCTGGTTCAGCCTGACGCTGGCGGTCTGCATGATCGGCCTGCTGGCCATGGGCCTGATCGGCTATGGCGCGGTGCGGGCGACGCAAGACAGCTGGATTTACTCACCGCTGTTCTGGCTGTTCCTGATGGCCTCGGCCCTGGCCTGCCTGATCGGCTTTTTGAGAAAAAGCTGGACCCGCCCGGTCAGTGCGCTGGCGGGTTTTTCGGTGCTGTTCGCGCTGGCCTGGGTCACACAGCCGTTCAATGGCGAGCTGGGGCGTTTCCGGGCCGACACCAACGCATTGCTCAAAGGACAGACGGTGCAGGTGCCAAGCAATTTCAACGGCCACTTTGAACGCTATGAGTTCATCATCCCGGGGGCCAGGATCGTCTCCTACTTCGCCGCCCAGCCGGTCGATTACGCTGATGTGGAGAGCCTGTTCAAGACCAGCCGCTACGTGCTGGTGCAGCGGCGCATCGGGCAAGCGCCCTGCACCCAGTGCCGGATCATTGACGAACGCTGGGATCTGCGTTCGCGCCAGGACGAAAACGACGGTTTCATGGCCGCCCTCAGAACGCCCGAGACCTACTGGTACGCCAAAGAATACCTGGTGGAGCGCCTGACGCCCTGACAGGGCTTGTTTTACACCACGCGTCAGGCCGGACCAACCCATTTTTTAAACAAGGAGCTGAACCATGCACTACCGCCGTCTCGGAAAAAGTAACCTGAAGGTGTCAAGCCTGTGCCTGGGCACCATGATGTTTGGCCGGCAAACACCGTTTGAAGAGGCTGCAAATATCCTGGCGTCGGCCCGCGCGCACGGGCTCAATTTTATCGACACCGCCGACGTGTACAACCACGGCCAGTCAGAGCGGGATGTCGGCCAGTTGCTCAAGGGCCAGCGCAATGACTGGGTGCTTGCCAGCAAGCTGGGCAACGCGGTGAGCGATGTGGTGAACGAAAGTCACTACGCGCGCCGCTGGCTGATCCAGGAAACCGACGCTATTCTGGGCCGGCTGCAAACCGACTACCTCGACATTCTTTACCTGCACCGCGACTACCCCGAAGAAAACCTCGAGGAAACCGTGCAAGCACTGGGCGATTTGATTCGCGCGGGCAAGATTCGCAGCTTCGGCCTGTCCAACTTTCGCGGCTGGCGCATCGCCGACGTGTATCGCCTGTGCGAGAAGGCGGGCGTGCCCTCGCCAAGCGTTTGCCAGCCGTATTACCACCTGCT
>NZ_JABBPF010000206.1 GCF_012927415.1 Polaromonas sp.
AGCCGAGCAATGACTTTGACAACCACCAGCCTGCCAGCCACGCCTCTTCCGGATTCCCCTCTTCCGGCCAGCCTGCAGGCAACCGCAACAACTTTCGTGGCGGCAACCGCTCCGGTGGTGGCGCGGGCGGCACCGGTGGCCGGAGCAACGGGCCTCGTCGGCCGGGCGGTCCTGGCTCGTTTACTGGCCGATAAACGCCACACCGCGATTCACTGGCTGGCTTTCGGCCAACCCGGCGAAATTCAAAACCCGTGGTTTACTCACAAACCGGTTCAGCGAATTTGTGGAGCGGCGGGCAGATGGCTTATTGATTGCGCTCGGCACCACCATCAGGGCAGCAGGCAAGCTTTCAGGACGGTGGATCTCGATGCGGTTCTAGCGCCGGCTCGCGGCAATGGCGCAGCGGTCGCCGGAATTGAATTGTTTACGCGTGAAGTCCATTTAAAACGGCCTAAGTCTGCTATTAAATACAGAGCAATTTACAACCTTGAGGGTTGCCTGCATCCTGCGGATACAGGAACTTCATAGCCTCTGGATTCACCGCCCGTAAATCGGTTGCTGAAGGCACCTTCATGCTAAAGGCTGATATGACTGCATCATGATCTGGATCAGTCCCGGCCCGGTGGCGATCCAATACGCTTGCAGTTTGCCATGGCCGACCCTTGCGCCTACCGGTGCCGGACTGGTTCGAAGCGCCTGGGCCTGATTTGGCCGACCACCTTATGCGCTCTTACGCAGGAACACACAAAATAGCTTGCCGGACCCATGACTATCAGCTCAGAAAATACCGTGAATGCCGAACAAGCAGAAGGACTGACACGCCACCGCTGGTACGAAGATTTACAGGCATTGATCACTGGCACCTTGTTTGTTGCGCTGGGCGTTGTGATGTTTGGCCATGCGGGCCTGCTGACAGGCGGTACGGCGGGCATTGCCTTCCTGATCCATTACGCCACAGGTGCGAGTTTTAGCCTGGCATTTTTCGTCATCAACCTGCCCTTCTATGTTTTTGCCTGGAAACGCATGGGGCCTGCATTTACGCTCAAGACTTTTGCCGCAGTCGTCCTGCTGACCCTTTTTACGCATTTCCTTCCGCAGGCGCTGACTTTTGAGCATCTGTCGCCTGTTCTCGCTACGGTTCTGGGCGGGCTGCTCTGCGGCACGGGCATGCTGATCCTGTTTCGCCACCGCGCAAGCCTGGGCGGTCTCAATGTACTCGTGCTGTATTTGCAGGAGCGCCTTGGCTGGCGCGCCGGCAAGGTACAGATGGCAATGGACAGCCTGATCGTGCTGGGCGCGTTGTGGGTGACAGATGAGCAACGGGTCGCTCTTTCAGTGCTGGGCGCAGTGGTCCTCAACCTGACGCTGACCATAAACCACCGACCTGGACGTTACATGGCTCTGTAAGCGGAGTCTGGATATTGATGTGCGGTTTTACCTGGTGCGGTTTACGCGCCAAAGGCAATCTGGACCTTCATCGCTTTGCGTTTGTCGCCCGCTAAGTCAAACGCTTCATTCGAATTTTTAAAATCAAGCGTATGGCTGATAACGGGCAGGCCGTTGATCAGCCGCTGGTTCAAGAAGTTCACGGCAACGGCGAATTCCGGATGGAAGCGAAAGGTGCCGCGCAATTCAAGTTCTTTGCCGACAATCTGGTTCAGCGGGATGGAAATATCACCCCCCAAACCGATGATGACAATGACACCACGCGGTGCCACCACATCAAGCCCGGCGCAAAGTGCCTTGTCGCTGCCGGAGGCTTCGAACATCACATCGAATTGGCCTTTATCGCGAACATAAGGTGCCAGGCCATCGGCTTGCGTCGCAAGATTGATGGTTGTGTCGGCGCCCATTTCGCGCGCGCAGGCGAGTGGCAAGTCAGTCAGATCCGCAGCGACAATTTGCGCGGCACCAGCGCGGCGCAAGGCCGCTATCAGCAACACGCCGATCGGACCGCAGCCGGTCACCAGCACGCGTTTGCCAAATACTGAGCCAGCCCGCGAAATTGCATGCAGCCCAACCGACAAAGGCTCGGCCAGAGCCGCCTCGGACAGGGGCAGATTATGGGCCACAACATGCGCCTGAGCAGCCTCGATGATCAGCGTTTCACGAAATGCGCCCTGCACATGTGGAAAGCGCATGGCACTGCCATAAAACCGCATCTCGCTGCAGTGGTTAGTGGTTGTGTTGGCCCTGCTGGCAGAACCGGCAAAGGCCGCAAGGCCGTGAGGGCGAAATCGCGATGCGCTGGCCAGTATGAAATCCGGTTAATTCGCTGCCTGTACTCTCGACCACCCCTGAGACCTCATGCCCCAGCACCATGGGCTCCTTGATACGCACAGCCCCAAAGCCGCCATGCCGGTAATAGTGCAGGTCCGAGCCACAGATGCCACCGAACGCTATCCGCACGCGCAACTGCTGTGGACCGGGGGTTTCCGGCGCAAATTCGTCAAGACGCAGATCTAATGGGGCATGGCAAACCAGCGCGCGCATAGGGTTCTCCAGAAAGTATTTGTCCCGTGGTCAAAGTGTGGCGGTGACGCCGCCATCAACATAGAGGACGTGACCATTGACGAAAGCCGCAGCGTCACTGGCGAGGAACACAACAGCACCGCCGAGATCCTCGACTTTGCCCCAGCGACGGCTCGGTGTGCGGCCTACCAGCCAGGAACTGAACTGCTCATCCATGACCAGTTTTTCGGTGAGTTCGGTTTTGAAATAACCCGGTCCGAGACCGTTGACATTGATGCCGTGCGGGCCCCAGTCAATCGCCATGCCCTTGGTCAACATTTTGATGGCGCCTTTGCTAGCCATGTAAGGCGCGATGTTCGGGCGGCCAATCTCGCTTTGTACTGAACAGATATTGATGATCCGGCCGTGCCCGCGCGGGATCATTTTTTTCGCAACTGCCTGCCCGACAAGAAACACGCTGTCCACGTTGGTCTGCATCAGTTCGTGCCAGTCGGCTTCAGGAAAATCCTGCAAGGGCATGCGTTTTTGCATGCCTGCGTTATTCACCAGGATATCGATCGCACCGAAGTCGTCTTCGATGGCTTGCACCGCGGCGATTACATCGGCGCCTCGCGTTACATCAAACAGATGTCCCCGGACCTGCAGCCCCTGGACACGAAGGGCGGCAACCGCCTGCTCGAGCTTGGCAGCGTTTCTGCCATTCAGCACCAGCCGGGCACCAGCCTGTCCTAGCGCACGCGCAAGCGCCAAGCCAATTCCCCCTGACGATCCGGTAATAAGAGCAATGCGTCCGTCAAGCCTGAAAGTAGCTGGTGTAATCATCAAAAATTGTTCTTCAGCAAGTTAGTTGTGCAAGCGATCGACAATTGAGAGCAATAACCGGTCCGGGTTTTGCCTGACGTCCAAAGTCAGCGCGTTTTCTTCCGCGTCGGGCGGCTCCAGCGTTGCGAACTGGCTGTCGAGCAAGGATGAGGGCATGTAATGCCCGGGACGGGTCGCCATCCGAACTGCGAGTAAGTCGTAGTCCCCCCGCAGGTGAACGATCAGCAGATCGGGTGCGCCGCTGCGCAGGATGTCGCGGTAGGAGCGCTTGAGCGCAGAACAGGAAATCACAAGACCACTTCCCTCGGCGCTGGCCGAAGCCAGCCGCCCGGCAAGACTTTCGAGCCAGCCTCGCCGGTCCTCATCGGTCAGAGCGATGCCCGCCGCCATGCGCGCTACGTTTTGCCCGGTGTGCAAATCGTCACCTTCCAGGAAATCTACGCCCAGATGCTGGGCCAGCATGCGCCCTACGGTACTCTTGCCACTGCCGCTCACGCCCATCAAAACGACATTACGCAAAATCATGCTTGAGCTGTTTCATTCCAGGCGGTTGCTGCTCACCGCGTCAAACACATGCGCCTTGGCCGGCTCGATCCCGATTTTCACGATGTCATCGGGTTGCACACCGGTGCGACCATGCATGACCACGATCACCCTGCTGTCGCCAACCTGCAACAACAGCTCGGTTTCCGCACCCGTGGGTTCAACCACGATCACCCGCGCCTCAATACCCTCACCGGAAGTCGAGAGATGAATATCTCCAGGCCGCACACCGTAATGCACGCGCTGGCTGTCAGCCGCCTGAGTGAGCGCGCCGGCTGGCCAGCGATGGCCCTCCGCTTCAACCCAGCATTGGCCATCACCGCGCCGAAACGTGCCTTGCAGCACATTCATTGAGGGAGAACCGATGAATTGCGCGACAAACAGGTTTCTCGGCCGGTCAAACAGCGCCAGTGGTGTCCCAATCTGCTCGATGATCCCGTCATGCATGACAACGATGCGGTCGGCCATCGTCATCGCCTCGATCTGGTCATGCGTGACATAAACCGTGGTGGTTTTGAGCCGCTGATGCAGTGCCTTGATTTCGGCGCGCATCGCCACGCGCAGCTTGGCATCGAGATTGGATAGCGGCTCGTCAAAAAGAAATACCTTGGGATCACGCACGATGGCCCGGCCCATCGCCACGCGTTGCCGCTGGCCACCGGAAAGCTCGCGCGGGTATCGATCAAGCAAGGCGTCGAGGTTCAGCACATGCGCCGCATCAGCGACGCGTTTTTCAATCAATGACCGCTCCGCCTTGCGCAGCTTCATGCTGAATGCCATGTTGTCCCGCACGGTCATGTGCGGATATAGCGCATAACTCTGGAACACCATCGCGATATCGCGGTCCTTGGAATCAAGTTCATTGACAACAACGCCGTCGATGGCGATCTCGCCACCACTGATTTCCTCCAGCCCGGCCAGCATGCGCAGCAGGGTTGACTTGCCGCAGCCCGATGGCCCTACCAGAACGACAAACTCGCCGTCGGAGATATCAAAACTGATGCCGTGAATGATCTTGAACTTGCCAAAGGACTTTTCGATGTTGCGAAAGGAGACAGATGCCATGATTTAGATATTCCAGGTCAGCTTTTCACCGCGCCGGCAGTCAGGCCCGACACCATGTAGCGCTTGAAGGTGTAATAGATCGCCGCCGGTGGCAGCGCGTAAATAAGACCGGTGGCCATCAACAGCTCCCACGGGGAATCGTCTGCTGACAAGAAACTGCCAAGTGCCACGCCGAGCGTCACGCTGCGGTCATTCGACAGCAGCAGGAAGGCGTAAAGATATTCATTCCATGCCAGCAATAAGGCGTAGGTACCCACGGCCACCAGAGACGGCACCATCAGCGGCAGATAAACCAGGCGGAACAACTGCAGCGGGGAAGCGCCGTCCATCATTGCGGCTTCGTCAAGCTCGTAAGGCAGCTTGTCAGAGGCTTGCTTGAGCACCCAGATGCAATACGGTGAAGCAATCGTCACCATGGCCAGAATCAGCGCCCACTGGCTGCCAAGCAAGCCATAGTTGCCCATGGTCTTGTACATTGGCACGGCCAGAAAGGCTGCTGGAATGAAGTAGGTGAACAAGGCCAGGTTCATGACCGTGCGCCCGCCCCGCACCTTGAGCCGGCTGATTGCAAACGCCGCAGCCGTTGCCACGAACAGCGTGATCACGCCCACGGCAACCGCAATGATCAATGAGTTCCACATCTGCAGCCAGAAGTGATTGAGGTAGTGATGCTTTTGCAGAAACACCACTTCAAAGTTTTTCAGCGTGGGTGCATCGGGCCACAGCCTGCCTGAGGTGGCCGAGTCGCGGGGCGAGATGGCAAACAAAAACATGTGATAAATCGGAATCATGGTCCAGATCAGCAACGGGATGCCGATCAGCAGCAGCTTGGCTTCGGTGGTGACGGACTTCAGCGTTATGCGTTTTTTCATTTCGACCCCAGGCGAGACGTTTCCAGGATGACGATGGCCCCCCCGGCGGGCAGCGGACCAAGCTGAGCGTGCGGGTTCATTTTGAGAGCCGTTTCATCATGAAATAGACCAGCGGCAGCACCAGTGGCATCGCCACCACGATGGATGCCATGGCCAGATCAACCTGGTCAAGCCGCAAGTAACGGATGCCCAACGTCGCCAGTACATGCGTCAAATCGGCGGGGCCTCCACCCGTGAGAAGGTACACGCTATTGAAATCGCCCAGCGTCCAGATCATCGACAGGATGGTGGATGTAAGGTAGATGGTGCGCATGGACGGCCAGGTGATGAACTTGAATTTTTGCCAATTGCTTGCACCGTCTACCGAGGCCGCTTCGTATTGCTCGGCAGGAATGGACATGCGGGCCGAAACCAGAATCAGCGTCCAGAAAGGCAGCGACTTCCAGATGTGCATCAGCATGGAGAACGTCAAAGCCAGGGTGGGGTCGTTAAGCCAGTTTGGGCCATCAATTCCAGTAAGCCTGAAGATTACTGAATTAATGACGCCCCATTCTGGATTAAGCATGAAGCGCACCGATAGGATCGTGGGGATGGAGGGTACTGCCCACGGCAGCACAAACAGCAGTGAAAGCCATTTGATCCAGTTGCGGCTCTGTACAAAAAATCCGGACAGCATCAGCGCGATTGCCATCTTGATGTTGATGCCAACCACAAGAAAAATCAGCGTATTAATGACAGTGCGAAAAAATATGGGATCGTCAAACAAGGCGACGTAACTTGCCGGATGACGCGCCAGCCATAAGCCATAGCCAACCGGATACAGCACAAAAACCAGAAAAACCAGCAGGTACGGAAGCACCAGAACCAGGCCCCAAAACTCCCACGAACTCAAGCCTTTCCTGGCAAGGCGGGGCACCGGTTTTGCGCCAGAAAAAGTCGTTGTGCTCATAAAGTCGTGCAATACAAAAAACTGCATGAAGAAGAAGGCAAGTCACCCCGGACTGCCTGGGCAACTTGATCGACTTGCGATGGTTTAGTTGGTACCCGCAATCGTCTTGATACGGGCGATCATTTCGTCCACCGCCTTATCAACCGGTATTTTTTCGTTGATGACGCGGTTCATCGCCTTTGCCCAGACGTTCTCGTTATTTACCACGGTGAACTTGTAGTTCTTGGTGAACTCAAACGGCACCGTCCCGGCCGCATACTGCGCGTGTACGGCTTTGCGGTGCACATCTGCATTCCTGAAGTCACTGTCCTGGCCGACCTTGGTCACCGGGAACCAGCGACCCAAAGAACCTTCGACATACGGCGTCAGGTTGATCTCGTTCATGAAGAACTGCACAAACTCTTTCGCACGCGCCTTGTTCTTGGAATCGGTGAACACGACACCCGTTTTTACCGCTGTTCGGTAAATCATCTTGCCGCCATCGGGTTTGCTCGGAAAACCCGCCGTCACGATATCTTCGTAATAGGCCTTCTTTCCCTTGGCGCGGTCCTCTGCGCTGAGCGCAGGATTGTTCGCGTCATCCAGCCACTTGGCGGCAATCGAAATTGTCGCGTTGTGCGTCATCATGGTGGTGCGGTTGTGAAACGCCACATTGTTGTCCGGGTCCTTCCAGCTTGTCGATGATGGTGGTGTGCAGCCCTTGGCGTAGACGCTGGTGTAATCGCGCATGGCGGAAATCAGACCGGCACGCGTTTTGGGGTCATCCACCATAAGCTTGCCGTTGTTGTCCACCATCTTGACGTTGTAGGCATCGGCAAAGGTCAGGAAAGAATAGAACGAGTCGGTTGAGTCCACACCCATCGGCATGCCGATGCCAAAAGTGCGCTTGCCAGTGGCCTTGCGGTGTGCAGGCTGCGCTTTTTCGCACCAGAACGACCAGTAGTCGGCCCACTTTGTAGGAATGTCTGACTGCTTCAGGCCAGCCTCGGCGAGCATGTCTTTCCAATACTCGATATGCATGGTCTGCTGCTTCATCGGAAACGCGTAATAAGCGCGCTTCTTGGCAACGTCGTTGTACAGATAAGTAGTCTCAATCGTGTTGGGCGTGAAATTTCCCTTCAGCGGCGTCAAAACATCGCTCAAGTCTTCAAGCTTTCCGTCAAAAGCCCATTTGGCTGTGACCTGAAAGTCGTACACATCGGAATAAGCCACATCGGGCGGATTTTTCGAGTCGAGCGCGGCTACGGTTTTTGGAATCGTGTCCTGCACCGGATACTGCGACAGTTCGACCTTGACATTGGTCTTCGCCTCGAACTTCTTGATCACGTCGAAAAGCGCGTCATCCTCAGCTTTGTAAAAACCTTTGACCCACCATACGGTGAGCTTCTCCTGGGCGAGCGCGTTACCGGCGGAAATAAGGCCGGTCGCGACCATCGCGGTTGCAAGAATTGTCTTGAGTCTCATTTTGCTTTGTCTCCTGTGCTGGTTGGTTATGAAAGGACTGACGAAAAACTCATGCAGCCCGCAGCGGCTGCGCTGGTCGGCTTAATCGGGGCAACCTGCGGCGCGAACCGAGCACCTGCTCGATATCCTGGTGCGCGCCATCTATCAGCTTCAAAATCGCTTTTTCGGCGCGCGCGGGATCGCGCGCGATCACCGCATCAATCACGGCCCGATGCAGCGGCAATGAAGACTTCGGACCGTCTTTCCTGGCAGTGGAAATTTCGAAACTGGTACGCAGTAGCGCATTGAGCACTTTGCTCATTTGCGCCAGCATCCGGTTTTGCGCCGCGCGCATCAGGCCCTGGTGAAAACGAAGATCGAAGCTGATGTAGTCTCCACCCTCCTCGACCGCGCGCTTCATGCCTGCAAAGGCGATTTCGATGGCTGCGATGTCATCAGCCGTGGCGCGGGTCGCAGCCAGCTTTACTGCGGCCGGCTCGACCACCAGGCGCAAATCCTGCAAGTCACGAATGAATTCAGGCGTGAAACCCGCCTTGGCTTGCCAGGCAATCACATCAGGGTCAAACCAGTTCCACTGGTCTTCTGACAGCACCCGGGTGCCCACCTTCGGACCGGTGACGATCAAACCTTTGGCCACCAGCGACTTGACGGACTCGCGCACAACCGTACGGCTGACACCCAACTCTTCGCACAGCACTGACTCGGAGGGGATCGATCCGCCCACTGCGTAGCGCCCAGAGACGATAGCCTCGCCGAGCAGATCTACCGTGTTGCCGTGGACGTTTTTGATCATGGTTAGATAGCAAGTTTGATTAATATCATATGATCATTAAAAAACCTGAGTTATAAGGAAAACCCGGGGTATCTGCAGGACTGCCGTTGCACTTAATGGCATTCCGGAACCGGGCTCAGCAAAGGCTGACTGGCAAAATGAGCATGCAGATTGGCTGCAGCCAGGTCGGCCATGGCCTGCCGCGTTTGCAACGTAGCGCTGGCCATATGCGGCGTCAAAACCACGTTGTCCATAGCGCGCAGCGCTGCAGGCACATTAGGCTCATCCTCAAACACATCCAGCCCAGCGCCAGCGATCAAGCCCTTTTGCAATGCGTCGACCAGAGCGGACTGATCCACCACCGAGCCCCGAGCGACGTTGATCAGGTAGCCTTTCGGCCCCAGCGCCTTCAAGACCCCGGCGTTGACCAGCTCGCGGGTACCTGCGCCACCAGGGGTAACCAGCACCAGGAAATCCGCCTCAGAGGCCAGCGCCTGGGCGCTGGCATAGTAACGGTAGGGCGCATCCGGCTTTTGATGGCGCGCGGTGTATGCAATCGACATGTTGAACGCCCGGGCCCGGTCTGCAATCGCCTGCCCGATTCGCCCCAGCCCGACGATGCCCAATCGCGCGCCCGACACCTTGCACGCAAGCGGCATCGGCCCATTGAGCCACTGCCCGGTACGGACATATTGATCTGCCTGAGGAATGCGGCGTGCCACCGAAAGCATCAGTCCGATTGCAAGGTCGGCCACATCTTCATTCAATACGCCAGGCGTGTGCGTCACCGGAACACGGCGCTCAAGGGCCGCAGTTACGTCGACCCCGTCGTAACCCACCCCCATAACCGAAATCATCTCCAGAGCTGGAAGCTGGTCCATCAAGGCGCGTGGGACTCTCGACTCGCCGCCACCGGCTATCGCCCGGATTCGCGGCGCCGCCTGTGAAAACGCCGCAGCGTCGGTTTCATGAATACGGTCGTGAACCGTATAAGCCAGTTGCAGCGGCGCCATCAGAAATGGCGGAAGTTTTGAAACAATCAGGATGTCGGGCTTTGGCAAGGGATTTTCCTCATATCAACGGGCTTGCAGAACTGCCTGGAATCAAGCATTATTGTCTTACCATAATATGATTAAAAAAATTTTGCAAGCTTGATTTCTTTTTCAACATCACTAAAGACCATGAATTCAAAACCCAAAAAAAGGCCAGAAGAACTTCGCAGTCAGCAATGGTTTGGCCGCCAGGATCGCGATGGTTTTGCCTACCGCAGCTGGGTCAAGGGCAAGGGGGTTCCCCATGACCAGTTTGACGGCCGGCCAGTCATCGGCATTTGCAACACCTTCAGCGAACTGACGCCCTGCAATTCGCATTTCCGGACCCTTGCCGAGCAGGTCAAGATCGGCGTGTATGAGGCCGGCGGTTTTCCACTGGAGTTCCCTGTGATGTCGCTGGGCGAAACCCTGCTGCGACCGACCGCCATGCTGTACCGCAATCTGGCCAGCATGGACGTCGAGGAAAGCATTCGCGGCAATCCGATTGACGGTGTGGTGCTGCTGATGGGTTGCGACAAGACCACCCCTTCGCTGGTCATGGGCGCGGCCAGTGTTGACCTGCCTACGGTGGGCGTTAGCGGCGGGCCCATGCTCAACGGCAAGTGGCGCGGCCAGGAGCTCGGCTCCGGCACTGGCGTGTGGAGCATGAGCGAGCAGGTACGGGCCGGCACCTTGAAGCTCGCCGATTTTTTCGAAGCCGAAAGCTGCATGCACCGCAGCCACGGCCACTGCATGACCATGGGAACGGCCTCAACGATGGCCAGCATGGTGGAAGCGTTGGGTCTGGGCCTGCCCGGCAATGCGGCTTACCCCGCGGTGGATGGCCGGCGCAATGTGCTGGCACGCATGGCCGGCCGTCGCGCCGTCGAGATGGTTCACGAAGACCTCACTCTCTCCAGAATCCTCACGCTTGAAGCGTTTGAAAACGCCATCAAGACGCTGGCCGCGATTGGCGGCTCCACCAACGCCGTGATTCACCTGATTGCGATGGCTGGACGCATCGGCGTAAAGCTCACCATTGATGACTTCGACCGGCTCGCCAGCGACCTGCCCTGCCTCGTCAATCTGCAGCCTTCGGGCAAGTACCTGATGGAAGACTTCTGCTACGCCGGTGGTTTACCGGTCGTGATGAAGGAAATTGCACAGCACCTTCATCTGTGCGCCATCACGGCCAACGGCCAGACCATCGGTGAAAACATTGCCGATGCGCAGAACTACAACGTTGATGTCATCAAGCCCCTGGGTGCCCCCTTCAAGGACAAGGCCGGCATTGCGGTCTTGCGCGGCAACCTGTCGCCGCGCGGCGCAGTCATCAAGCCGAGCGCCGCCACACCCGAACTGATGGTTCACAAGGGCCGCGCAGTCGTGTTTGAAAATATTGAAGACTTCCACGCGCGCATCGATGACGAAGACCTCGACATCGACGAAAACTGCGTCATGGTGCTAAAGAACTGCGGACCCAAAGGCTACCCCGGGATGGCGGAAGTGGGCAACATGCCGCTGCCGCCTAAAATACTGCGTAAAGGAATTACCGACATGGTGCGCATCAGCGATGCGCGCATGAGCGGCACCGCTTACGGCACCGTGGTGCTGCACGCAGCACCCGAAGCGGCGGCGGGTGGCCCGCTGGCACTGGTGCAAAACGGCGACATCATTGAACTCGATGTGCCCAGGCGGCTATTGCACCTGCACGTCAGCGACGAAGAGCTAGCCCGGCGCAAGGCCAGCTGGAAAGCGCCAGAACCGCCGCTCTCCTCAGGCTACTGGAAGCTCTACATCGACCATGTACTTCAGGCCGACGAGGGGGTGGACCTTGATTTCTTGGTGGGCAAGCGCGGCTCCTTTGTGCCGCGAGACAACCATTGAGGACTTCACCGTGACCCGGCTGCTCGCCGTCGACTGGGGCAGCTCGTCGCTGCGCGGTGCTCTGATCGAGCCAGATGGCCGGGTGCTGGAAGAGCGCTATTTTGCGCGCGGCATCCTGACTGTCCCTGGCGGGGAATTCCCCCTCGTTTTTGAAAACTGTTTTGGCGACTGGATGAATGCCGGCACGCTCTGCCTGATCTCCGGCATGGCTGGCAGCAAACAGGGATGGCGCGAAGCACCCTACTGCGCGTGTCCGGCGGGGTTTGACGACATTGCCGGTCACCTGCAATGGCTTGAGCCTGGCCGCATCGCCATCGTGCCGGGTTTGAGCGTTGACAGGGATGGCGTGCCAGACGTCATGCGCGGCGAAGAAACGCAGGTGTTCGGCGCACTGACGCTGCTTGGACTGAATGGCGCCCGGCTGGTGCTGCCCGGAACGCACAGCAAGTGGGTGAGCGTCAGGCAAGGCCGTGTCAGGGATTTTTCGACCTGGATGAGCGGCGAGTTTTATGCACTGCTGCGCCAGCATTCCATGCTGGCGCGCACGCTGGCCGATGGCGAGACGGTACATGACGCAGACGCTTTTTCCCAGGGCTTTGGCCATGCACTGCGCGGCCAGGGCCTGCTGAATACGGCCTTCAGCGCGCGAACGCTGTCGCTGTTCGATCGAATGTCCGCCCTGGCACTGCCGAGCTATCTGTCGGGCCTGGTCATCGGTGAAGAGCTGAAAGCCCAGGCACTGAAACCCGGTGACACGGTAGTCCTGGTCGGCGCGCAAACCTTGACGGCCCGCTATCAGCAAGCGCTGGAGCATTTGGGCGTATCGGTTGAGCGCGTTGGCGCGCCAGCCACTGGGCGAGGCTTGCGCGCCATAGCCGACACCCTGACGCGAGCCTGAAGATTTGCCAGACTCAGCAGAAAACCTCAAAAACTTCATGAACGCTCACGAAAAACTAGGCAAAGCCCTCATGTCCGTTCCGCTGGTGGCCATCCTGCGCGGCTTGCGGCCAGCCGAGGCGTTGCCCGTCGGCCGCGCCCTGCTGTCCACCGGCTGGACCATGATTGAGATCCCGCTGAATTCGCCACAACCCCTGGACAGCATTGCAGCGATGGCGACTGCCTTTCCCCAGTCTCTGATTGGCGCGGGAACCGTGCTGACAGGCGCAGACGTCCGCGACGTGCACGCCGCAGGTGGCCAGCTCATCGTCTCGCCCCACTTCAACCCCGAGGTAGTGCGTGAGGCGGTGCGTCTGGGACTGGTCTGCCTGCCCGGCGTGATGACTGCGAGTGAAGCTTTTGCAGCGCTGGCCGCAGGTGCAACAGGACTCAAACTGTTTCCCGCCGAGATGATCACGCCAGGCGTTGTCAAGGCACTGCGCGCCGTATTGCCCGCCAACACGCTGGTGTTTCCAGTGGGAGGCATCACGCCACAGAACATGAAGCCCTACCTCGCAGCTGGTGCCAACGGCTTTGGCATCGGCTCCGCCTTGTACAGGCCGGGTAGCCCGGCCGCAGACGTAACTGAAAACGCTATGAAATTCATAGCTTCTTGTAGCGGTACTATATGGACATGAGCCCTATTTTATTAAAAAACTCCTCCGACATCTGCTTTGGACTGGCCGGCCGCGTCTGCGTCGTCACCGGGGGGGCTCAGGGCATTGGCGAAGCCTGCATCCGCCGCTTCGCGCGCGAAAACGCCAAGATCGTCATTGCCGATATCGATGACGCGCGCGGCACTGCCCTGGCCAGCGAACTGGGTGGCCTGTATTTCCGCTGCGATGTCGGTGACAAAGCCCAGGTCGATGCCCTGGTGGCCCGAACTCTGGCAGCGCACGGGCGCATCGACGTGCTGGTCAACAACGCCGGCATTTTCAGGGCGGCTGATTTTCTGGACGTCACCGAGGCTGACTTCGACACCGTCTTGCGTGTCAACCTTAAAGGGTCATTTTTGGTGGGTCAGGCCGTAGCTCGGGAAATGGCCAAAGCGGGCAAGGGCAGCATCGTCAACATGAGTTCGGTCAATGCCGTACTGACGATTCCCAACATCTCAAGCTATAACGTGAGCAAGGGCGGAATCAACCAGCTGACGCGCGTGATGGCGCTGTCACTGGCCGACATGGGCGTGCGCGTCAACGCTGTGGCACCCGGCACCATCGCCACCGAACTGGCTGCCAAGGCAGTGCTGACCAGCGACGAAGCCAAGGCAAGAATCTTGAGCCGAACGCCCATGAAGCGCCTTGGCGAACCTTCGGAAATTGCCGACACCGTGGCCTATCTGGCCAGCGATGCGGCAAGCTACATCACCGGCGAGATTGTGGTGGTCGATGGCGGGCGGATGACGCTCAATTACACGGTGGCGGCCTGAGGCCTGGGCTGCTACGGGAAAATAGCGGCCACGCCGCAATTACCTAGAATCCGTGATGTCTCCGGATTCGTCATGCCGCATCAAAACCAGGGAAGGCCGGGTTATCCCGGCTGTCAGGGACCTGTTTACAGACGACAGACTTGTCTCACGCTGCGCGTGGTGCCAGAGCACGCCTGTTTATCGCCATTACCATGACACCGAGTGGGGCTTTCCCGTTTCAGACGATCGCAGGCTGTTTGAAAAAATCTGCCTTGAAGGCTTTCAGGCCGGCCTGAGCTGGCTGACAATCCTAAATAAGCGGGAAAATTTTCGCAGTGCGTTTGCCAATTTTGACGCGGAACTGGTCGCCCGGTTTGATGCGGGCGATGTACAGCGCCTGCTGGGTGATGCTGGCATCGTGCGGCACGCCGGAAAGATAGCCTCGGCCATCAACAACGCCCAGCGCGTCATCGAGCTGAGGCGGGAGTTCGGTTCACTTGCTACCTTCGTCTGGCGGCTCGAACCTGACGCCGCTGGCAGACCGGTTCGCATGACGCATGAAGCGGTGCGGGCCATGCCAAGCTCACCGGCTTCCACCGCGCTGTCCAAAGACCTGAAAAAACGTGGCTGGAGTTTTGTCGGCCCAACCACGATTTACGCCTTCATGCAGGCCATGGGCCTGGTCAACGACCATATTGAAGGCTGCGCCAGCCGGCAGCAGGCGCTGGATGCACGCGCGGCGTTTATACCCCCCGTTGAGCCGATCCTGCGCGGCACGACCAGCCTGTAGGCCGGGTGCTGTGGCACCTCGCCATGCCGGTTGCGCGTTTCACCGCGCACCACAAGCCTGTCGCGCCGAGCCGCGAGCGTGAAGGCAAGACGCCGACCACCCCGTTTTTTGCCAGCAGCACAACGCCTGGCCTCGTGGGTTTGGGCCAGGCAATCTCGCCGCCCGCCTCCGCAATGCCGCCGCCCACCAGCAGGCGCATGGTCATCGCCGCCGTATGCCAGTCGCTGGCCGCCAGACCGCCAACCAGCGTGCTTTTGGCCGCTTCGTGGTTGAAATGGAAAGGCTGTGGATCAAACTGCAGCGCGAAGGCCTTGATCCGCGCCTCTTCGAGCGCATGCTCCGGGCTGGAAAAGCGGCTTTTCAGGGCACACCGCCACTCATGCACTACAACCCGCTGGGCAGCGAGCATGGTGACTGGTACGCCGCGCTAATCGACGCCGCCGTCGGCTGCGACGCACACACGAGGATGCCGGTGGGCCGGGATTACACCCATGCCGCGCTGAGCCTGAACACCGTGCGGGCCGCTTCGCTCGAAACCGGGCCGTTGCGCGCCATCGGAACGGTGATCCATTGCAGCCGGCAACTGGTCACGGCGGAAGGCCGCATCGTCGGGCCCGGCGGCAAGCAGTTCGCGCATGCCACAACGAGTTGCCTGGTCTTTGATCTGTCACCCGCGCGTCCGGCTCGCCCCGACATTGCAAAGCTGCATAACTGCATGAGGCCGAAAGCGAAATAGGCTCAGCGCCAGCGCGCCTATCACAGGCACCCCACCGTTCGCGCCGCGAGATTGACGACAATCAAACCTTACTTCACTACCGGGAAAAAACCACGATGCGACTTCTCCACACCATGCTGCGCGTTGGCAATCTTCAGCGCTCCATCGATTTCTACACCCTGGTGCTGGGAATGAAGCTGCTGCGCACTTCTGAAAACCCTGATTACAAATACAGCCTGGCCTTTGTCGGTTATGAAGGCAACCCGGCGCAAGCCGAAATCGAGTTGACCTACAACTGGGGTACTGAAAGCTACGACATGGGCAGCGCCTACGGCCATATCGCGCTGGGCGTGCCGGACGCCGGCGCGGCCTGCGAGAAAATCAGGGCGGCTGGCGGCAGCATCACGCGCGAAGCCGGCCCGGTCAAGGGTGGCAGCACGGTAATCGCCTTTGTGACCGATCCGGACGGCTACAAGATCGAGTTGATCCAGCGCGCCGAAGGTACGGGCGGCGGCGGCCTGCGTTGATGCGTCAGGCAAGTGAAGTGCGTGAAGCGATGGCGGTCCGCGCACACTAATCGTCACGGGGCTCAACAACGCTTGGCATCCCTGCCCAAATACACTTTGTGTTAACCGCGGCGCTTTGGCCTAGCCGCGCTTGCTTACTTCCCATTCACTCGCGCCAAACAGCGTCAATCCGGTACTTTCCACCAGCAGATGCAGCGCCTTGAAGCGTGCCGTAGTTCGGCACCGGCTAGCGGGCATCGCCAGACGGCGCAGGCTCGTGGCGAACCCCTGCAATGCCCGCAGCGGCAGGCGATACCCCGACTTGTGCGCTAGCAGCAGCCAGACGGCTCGTGGCAAGCCTTGGCGCTCGGCTTCCATGGCACAGTGCCGAAGCCGAAATTGGCTCAGGCGGGTACCCTGCGAAGGCCGGCCGTATCAAGCGCAAGCTGGGTGATGTGAGCCCAGTCACAAGCCTGGAGCGCAGCTGCGGGAACCAGCCAGGAGCCTCCCACGCACACCACATTGGGCAATGCCAGAAACTCGGACGCGTTCTGCAGCGTCACCCCCCCGGTAGGACAAAATCGCACATCGCCGAATGGCCCGCTCCATGCGTTCAGCATAGATGGGCCACCGGCCTGCATGGCGGGGAAAAATTTCAGATCCGTCAGTCCGTCTTCCTGCGCCATCATGATTTCGCTGCCGGTGGCCACGCCGGGCAGCAGCGGCAAGCCGGCGTCGCGGCAAGCCTGCCCGACGGAGTGGGTATAACCCGGACTCACGGCAAATCGGGCACCGGCCATGGCGCAGGCCTGCGCATCGGCAGCGCTGCGCACCGTGCCCGCGCCGACCACGGCCTCGGGCACATCACGGGCAATCGCTTCAATGCAGGCCAGCGCCCGCGGTGTGCGCAAGGTGACTTCAAGCATGCGGATGCCGCCCGCCACCAGGGCGCGGGCCAGCAGCACGGCCTGCCGGGTATCGGTCAGCACAATTACCGGAATAACGGGAGCATCCAGCATCACCTGCAGGGCGGTCAGCTTTTCAGCGGTGTAGAGATTTCGATCCATCTTTACAACCATGATTGCGCTCCTTCTTCGGCCGTCAGCGCGCTGCGGCGCATACCGGCAAACAATCCACGACCTAAACCGATGCCGTTGCGCTGGCACAAATCGTCTGGCATGAGCGCCACCGGGCGAGCGGCCCACTCCGCCTCGGCAACCCTGACATTAAGTTCGCCCGACAGCGCATCGACACGGATCACGTCACCGTCACGCACCTTGGCCAGCGGACCGCCCGCAACAGCTTCTGGCGACACATGAATGGCCGCCGGCACCTTCCCCGAAGCGCCACTCATTCGCCCGTCGGTGACCAGCGCCACCCTGAAACCCTTGCCCTGCAACACCGCAAGTGGCGGTGTAAGTTTGTGCAGCTCAGGCATGCCGTTGGCTTGCGGGCCTTGCCAGCGCACCACGCAGACCACGTCGCGTTCCAGTTCGCCTGCGTTAAACGCCACATGCAAAGCCTCCTGAGAGTCAAAAACACGGGCTGGCGCTTCAATCACATGCCGGTCATCGGGCACGGCAGATACCTTGATCACGCTGCGCCCCAGGTTGCCCCGAAGCAGTTTGAGGCCACCGCTGGGACTGAATGGCCGCGCAACGGGTCGCACAATCGTTTCATCTTTGGAGTTGCCCGCGTCATGCCAGACCAGCACCGATGAAGCAGAGCCATCCAGCGCGGGTTCGCGTGTGTACTCGCGGATGCCGCCATCCCGCACCGTCAGCACGTCTTCGTGCATGAAGCCGGCATCGAGCAACTCGCGAATCACCAGCCCGGTGCCACCTGCGGCCTGGAACTGGTTCACGTCGGCGCTGCCATTGGGGTATACATGCGTCAGCAACGGCACCACATCGGACAGCGCCGAGAAATCATTCCAGTCAATCACTATGCCGGCCGAATGCGCCACCGCCACCCAGTGAATCAGGTGGTTGGTCGAGCCGCCCGTAGCCAGCAGTGCCACCATGGCATTGACGATGGCTCGTTCGTCGACGATCTGGCCGATGGGCGCAAAGCGTTTTGATTTGATGATGCCAAGCGCGGTACGCGTGGCCTCCCGCGTCAGTTCGTCACGCAGAGCGCCCCCGGGAGCCACGAAAGCGGTTCCGGGAACGTGCAGACCCATCGCCTCCATCAGCATCTGATTACTGTTGGCCGTGCCATAAAACGTACAGGTACCGGGGCTGTGATAAGACTTGAGTTCGGCGTCAAGCAAGCCCTCGCGGCCCACCAGTCCCTGTGCTGCCTGCTCGCGCACGCGCGCTTTTTCCTTGTTGGGCAGACCGGAGGGCATGGGGCCCGCAGGCACAAATACCGTGGGCAGGTGCCCGAACTGCAGCGCGCCGATCAACAAGCCAGGCACGATTTTGTCGCAAACGCCCAGCATCAACGCCGCATCAAACATGTCATGCGACAGCGCCACCGCCGTGCCCATGGCAATCACATCGCGGCTGAACAGGCTGAGCTCCATGCCGCTGGTGCCCTGCGTGACGCCGTCACACATCGCTGGCACGCCGCCCGCCACTTGCGCTGTGGCACCGTGCTTGCGAGCTTCATCTTTTATCAACGCGGGATAGCTTTGCAGTGGCGTATGCGCCGACAGCATGTCGTTGTAGGCGGTGACAATGCCGATGTTTGGCGCGCGTTCGGTCACGACCTTGAATTTGTCGTTCGGCGGCATGCCGGCCACGGCATGCGCAATATTGGCGCAACCCATGCGGTCCATGCTGGGCGCGCGCTTGCTGTCCGAGTCCAGCTGCGCCAGATAGGCGCTGCGTGTAGCGCGGCTGCGCTCTACGATCCGCTCCGTAATGTCTGAAACTGCTGAGTGAAGAGCCATGCCATCCCACCTTATAACTTTGTGCCAGACTTGATTATGTAACTTTATTACTTAAGCGATGGTAACGGGGTACCACGCCTGTTCAGCCTCTCATGGTTACTTTGTGGTTACCAAATTAGGCGTAAAAAAACCCGCAGAGCAATGCCGCTGCAGGTGCTTTCATACTAACCAAAGCTCGCGCAACCCGGCCAGGCTTGTCTCGGCTCATTCAAGGCTGATTTCTGCCCGGCGCGCTTCGGCATCACTGCCGCTGCCATGGACCTGTTCGGTTTTTTTGACTTCGATCTGCCCTTCTGCCACGCCGGCAGCTTTCAACGCATCACGCACCGCCAGCGCCCGCTGCCTGGCCAGTTCGGCATTTTTGGCAGCGTCTCCGGTCGCATCGTGAAACCCTGAAATCACCAGCTTGTGGCCGGCCCTGGCACCCTTGAGCAGATCAGCCAGAGCCTGGGTGGCACCTGCCGCAAGATCGGCCTTGCCGGATGCAAAATAAAACTTCACCACGCCCTGCTCGACCTTGACGGTGGCTGCATCCGAGGCTGCCTGCGCGGCACTGGTGGTCAGTTGCGCCGGCAACGGGCTCGCTGGCGGGGTTGCCAGTGACGGGGGAACCGCGGCATAGCCGGTTTTCGTAAAGGCAGCATTCCTGGAAACAACCACACCAAGAACCAGAGCAAGGACCAATGCGATCAGCCCGAAAACAACAAACAATGTCAGGTGTTGCTCGCTGTCATCAGCTTGAGAAAACATCGCTCACTCCCTTTGAAAATAGTCAACCTCATTGTAAAGTGCGCTTGTGCAAACCCCAGCCAAACTGAGCGCCCGATCAGCGGTCCGCCGCGATTCCGCCGAGCTGCTAAAAATCGTCATGGACGAATGGGACGGCGAGTCGGACCTGTGGGTCTTCGGCTATGCGTCGCTGATCTGGCGGCCCGAATTCGAATTTTCAGAAGAGCGTTTTGCCACCCTGCATGGCTACCATCGCGCACTGAAGATGTGGAGCCATGTGAACCGCGGAACGCCTGCGCTTCCAGGTCTGGTGTTCGGACTCCTGCCGGGAGGCTGTTGCAAGGGCATGGTGTTTCGCCTGCCACGAGCTCGCGTGGCCGATGCCCTGTCCGCCCTTTGGGAGCGCGAAATGCCCAACGCGGTGTATGACCCGAAATCGCTGCGCTGCCGCACTTCGCAAGGGGACGTCAGAGCGCTGGCCTTTACCCTGTCAAGACACAGTCCCAGCCATACTGGCGTGCTGAGCGAGGACCGTTATCGGCAGATTTTCTCCAGCGCATGCGGGCGTTACGGCAGCACCCGGGACTACGCCCAGCTGACCTATGACAAACTGCGCACACTGGGAATTCACGACTCGGCACTTGGAAAACTGCTGCAACTGGTTGCCCCATGATGCCCCGCGAACCATCGACCCGCAACCGCATGCAGCACCGGGCCCGGTCTTTATACTTCCTTCATGTCACAACAAAACCTTCCCATTGCCGACCTTCGCAAAAGCTACGAGCGCGCCGAACTCAATGAAGACGCTTCGGATGCCGACCCATTGGGTCAATTTGACAAGTGGCTCAGCGACGCCATCGCAGCGCAGGTGCCCGAGGCCAATGCGATGACGCTGGCGACGGTGGCGGGCGATTTACGCCCTTCCACACGGGTGGTGCTGATCAAGGGTTTTGACGCGCGGGGTATCGTCTGGTATACCAACTACCATAGCCGCAAGGGCGTGGAACTGGCCGGAAACCCTTATGCCGCCTTGCAATTTCATTGGGTTGAGCTGGAGCGCGTCGTGCGTATTGAAGGTTTGGTGGAGAAAGTCTCCGCCGAAGAAAGCGACGCCTACTTCCACAGCCGGCCACTCGATTCGCGCATTGGCGCATGGGCCAGCCCGCAGAGTGAAGTGATTTCCAGCCGTAGCGTGCTGGTGGTCAATGCGGCGAAATACGGCGCGAAATTCATGCTGCAGCCGCCGCGTCCGCCGCACTGGGGCGGCTACCGCCTCAAGCCTGACAACTGGCAGTTCTGGCAGGGCCGGAAAAGCCGCCTGCATGACCGCCTGCGTTATACCCAACTGCCTGATGCCAGCTGGCTGCGTGAACGCCTGGCGCCCTAAACCGTCTGTGCCATCAAGGGCTCAATCCGCTCGATGGCCTGGTGCTCCACCGCCTTTAGCTGTTCAGCGCTCACCTCGCCGGGGGCAATTTCAGCCAGCGGCACAAGCACGAATGCCCGCAGCGCCATGCGCGGATGCGGTACCGTAAGCCAGACCGAATCGATACGGGCGCTGCCATACAACAGCAGGTCCAGATCCAGAGTACGCGGCGCGTTGCGGTAAGGTCGTTCGCGCCCGGCCAGCAATTCAAGCGCTTGCAGCTGGGCAAGCAAGTCCGGCGCACTCAGGCCGGTCTCGATGGCCACCACCGCATTGACATAATCGGCACCCCGTGCACGGGCTTCGTCGCCGGAATCGGTGTCCAGCGGTGAGGTTTTGTAGAGGCTGGAAGCTTGATGAACGCGGGTCTGCGGCAAGCCGTGCAAGGCCTTCACGGCCCACCGCAAAGCAACCACCGCATCGCCAAGATTGGCGCCCAAAGCGACGTACGCAACGACTAAGGAAGATTGACGACGCGATTCGCCCCGCTGCTGATCACCGACCCGCATTGTCAAACCGCCGCATTCAGGCGCTGCCGGTCGCGTCTGGCCCTGCACGCTCGCCGGCACTGCCTTCGCCCTCGGCGGCATCGGGCGCCGCCCGGCTGGTGGGTTTACGGCGGCGACGGCGTTTTTTGGCGGGTGTCACTTCAACTTCTTCCAGCAATGGACTGGCCGCATCGGTTGCGCCGCGGCTGGAGCCGGAGGAGTCAACCGGCAAGCCATGGTTGGAACCGACGACACCGGAATCGGGTCGCTTTACCCTAACCCGCGCATGCTGCGGCTTTTTCAATTGTGCCTCGCGCACGGCTTCAATCATCTCGTGACGCTCGTCGTCGTAGGCGGTGCTGAATTTTTCCCACCATTCGGCCAGCGCTGGGTCAATCTCACCGATCTGACCGCGCAAACGCAAAAAATCAAAACCTGCGCGAAAGCGCGGCTGATCCAGCAGCGAGTAAGGTGAGCTGCCGACACGCTTTTCAAAACGCGGCTGCATGGTCCAGATTTCGCGCATGTCGATTCCCAGCTTGCCGCGTCCCGATACATCGCCAATTTTGGCGTTGAAAGCTTCGTCAATCGCATCTTGCAAGGCCGGCATGGCGGGCTCGCCGCGCGTCAGGCGTTTGTCCCAGCCTCCGCGCACATCGGACCACAGCACGCAAGACAACAAAAAGCTGGGCGCTACCGGCTTGCCTTCACCGACCCGGCGGTCGGTATCTTGCAACGCCAGCTTCAGGAAGGGGTCGTCGGCCATTTCAACCACCACGTCGAGCAAGGGATAAATGCCGGTGCCCAACCCAAGCGCCTTGAGTTGCTCAATGCTGGCGAGCGCGTGTCCAGTCTGGAGCAGCTTGAGCATTTCGTCAAAAAGGCGTGACTGCGGCACATCAGCCAGCAGCCCCCTCATTTCACGCAACGGTGCCGCCGTCTTGTCTTCAAATCTGAAACCCAGCGCATTGAGCTTGGCGGCGAAACGCACGGCCCGAATAATGCGCACCGGGTCTTCACGGTAGCGAAGCGCCGGATTGCCGATCATGCGAACGATTTTCTTCTTCGCATCGGCAATGCCGTTGTGGTAATCGACCACGATCTGGGTTTCAGGGTCGTAGTACATGGCATTGATGGTGAAATCGCGCCGCGCAGCGTCTTCTTCCATTGGGCCCCAGACGTTGTCGCGCAGCACACGGCCGGACGCATCGACAGCGTGTTTCATGCCGGCGAGCTGGCTTTTGCTGGTTCGCTCGTTGCCGCCGACCTGCTCTGCCAGGCTGCTGTCCAGGTGCGCGCGAAAGGTCGAAACTTCAATCACTTCATGCTCGCGTCCACGACCATAAATGACGTGGACAATTCGAAAACGCCGGCCAATGATAAAAGCCCGGCGGAACAAGGATTTAACCTGCTCGGGCGTTGCGTCGGTGGCCACGTCAAAATCCTTGGGCCGCAAGCCCACCAGCAAATCGCGCACTGCACCGCCCACAATGTACGCCTGATACCCCGCCTGCTTGAGCGTATGCACCACGTCCATGGCGCGTTCGTCAACCAGTTTGGGGTTGATTCCATGGTCCTTGGCCTCAATGTCGTAACGTTTACCGAAAGGAGATTTTTTTCCCCGTTTGGGGCCGGACTCTGCGCTGTCTGATTTGCCAAACAGCTTGTCGATGAATTTTTTTATCATGATTTTGTAAAACGATGCCCAGCAAGCCCGGGTTGCGCGGCAGCAACCTCGGCCCCACCGGGTCGGGACCATCCGCCGTTGCGCAGTCCCCGAAGATTAAAACAGATCAAGTATGCGCCATCCGCGCTCGGTGGCCAGCGCACGCAGGCGCTCATCCGGGTTGGTCGCAACCGGCAAGGAAACCTTCTCCAGCAAGGGAAGATCGTTCATGGAATCTGTATAAAACGTGGTTTCCACATCGTTCCAGCCCCATTCGTGGGCGGCGAGCCAGGCTTCGACCCGCGCCACTTTCCCTTCGCGAAAAGAAGGTATACCCCGGATTTCACCCGTAATTTCGCCCCTGACGTCGCGCTCCAACTCCACCGCGATCAACTCGGTGACACCAAAAGCACCGGCAATCGGGCGGGTCACAAACTCGTTGGTGGCCGTCACAATCACCAACGCCTCACCAGCCGCCCGGTGCTGCCCGACCAGGGCCAGCGCCTGATGTGTGATGGATTTTTGCACAACTTCGGCCATGAAACGGGCGTGAGCAGCTATTGAATTAATAGCGCCTTGCTCACGAATTGCGTGGGTCGCAAAGCGAACATACTCGTGAATATCGAGCGTGCCGGCCTGGTATTGCGCGAAGAATCCGGCATTGCGGCGCCTGAACTCCAAGCCATCACACCAGCCTAGAGCGAAAGTGAATTCGCTCCATTCGTAATCGGAATCAATCGGGATCAACGTGTGGTCCAGATCAAATAAGGCTATTTTTTTCTTCTGGGTCATTGACTTTCCAGCATCGATTTAAGCAGCGGAATCGTGACGGCACGCTTGGTCTGCAGGGCGTAGCCGTCCAGCTGGTCCAGCAATTGCATAAGGCTCCCCAGGTCCCGCGAAAAGCGTGTCAGCATGAAATCCATCACTTCGTCGCTTAAAAAAACGCCACGTGCATCGGCTTCACGCCGGAGCACGGAGCGACACTCGACCTCGCTCAGAACCTGCAGGGCGAAAACATGGCCCCAACCCAGACGCGAACGCAGGTCCTCGCGCAGGACCAGATCAGCCGGCGGCACGTTGCCAGCAGCCAACACCCAGCGCGGATTTCCGTCGGCGGCGTTCAGCGCGTTGACAAACCAGTTGAAAGCCACGCGCTGCTGAACTGCCGTATATAGATGGCAGTCGTCAAGAATGACGACCGACCAGGACTCGTCAAACTCCGGCGGCTCCAGCATGGAGGCGTCCATCCGGCCAGTTGAAGCACCCTGGCCGCGCAGGATTTCGCTGACGGCCTTGAGCAGATGCGTCTTCCCGCTGGCCGCCTCGCCCCACAGGTAAGTGGGCACCGGCGAACGCAGCGGATTGGCGGCCGAGAGCTCAAGGTGCCTGACCGCAGCCGCGTTCGGCCCGCTAAAAAAATTAGCGAACGAAGGGTCGGATGCCAGTCCGATATCCAGTGCGATTTGCTTCATGCCGATCGTTGTCATGCTCATCCGTTATAGAGCTTGCTGGTCATATAACTTGCACGCAGACGCCGGATCGCAACCAGCAGCACGGCACTGGCGGGCAACGCAATCAGCACGCCGATAAATCCGAGCAACTGGCCAAAAGCGAGCAAGGAAAAAATGGCGACCAGCGGGTGCAAGCCGATGCGTTCGCCAACCAGGCGGGGCGTCAGGAAGAAACTTTCAACCAATTGACCGGCACCATAAACGCCCACGACCACCAATACACCGTATAGGTTGCCAAACTGCAAAATCCCGGCCAGGAAAGCCAGCAACAGGCCCAGACCAAAGCCCAGGTACGGAATGAAAAAGGCCAGCCCGGTGAATACGCCCACCGGCACGGCCAGATCAAAGCCGAACAGCGCCAGTGCCACACTGAAATATACCGCCAGCACCCCCATTACGAGCAGTTGTCCACGCAGATATTGGCCCAGTACCGAGTCGGCTTCATCAATAAAGCTGTCAAACGACTGGCGCAGTTTGGGAGGCACCAGCTCGATGATGACCGCGACAAAACGATTCCAGTCCTTGAGCAAAAAGAACAGCGCCACCGGAATCAACACCAGATTGCCCACAATCGCCAGCGCCACGCTGCCACCCAGCTTGAGCGAGGACAGGACCGAACCCATGGCTTCTTCCCAATTGGTATTGAGGTATTTAAGAATAAAGGCCTTGATGCTGCCCACATCCAGTGCCACATTGACGCCAAACTGCGCCAGCCACGGACTCAACGCGTTGTTGAGCCGGCCAGCCAGCAGTGGTAGCTGCTCACGGAGCAAAGGCAGTTCCTTGGCAAAAATCGGAACTACCAGCAACAGGATTGACAGAACAACCAGCACGAACATGGTTTCCACCATCAGTACGGCCAACACACGCGGCAATCTGCCCCGGCCCATGTCATCGAGTTTGTCCACCACCGGCGTGAGCGCATAAGCCAGCACCGCGGCCACCACAAACGGCGTCAGCACCGGCCCCAGAAACCACAGCGCCAGCACTACCAGCAAGGCAATCAGGCACCAGGTCGCAGCACGTTTTTGGGTAGAAGTGAATTGCATAAGACCTCGGGTAGAGCTTGCATGCGCAAGCCTGGAAAAGGCCGCCGGATGGGAGCCTTTAGAATCGCAGGCTGAATTCTATCGGGCTTGCAGAACTGCTTCAGGCCGCCGCCCGCCCGCCAGAACGCACCCCTACCGCATTAAAACCTGACACCATGACAACTTCCTCCTCTACTCCCCTGAGCTACAAAGACGCTGGCGTTGACATTGACGCGGGTGACGCCCTGGTCGAACGCATCAAGCCGCTGGCAAAAAAAACCATGCGCGAAGGCGTGCTGGCGGGCATTGGCGGCTTTGGCGCGCTGTTCGAGGTACCCAAGCGCTATAAGGAACCGGTGCTGGTCAGCGGCACCGACGGCGTGGGCACCAAGCTGAAGCTGGCTTTTGAATGGAATATGCACGACACCGTGGGTATTGACCTGGTGGCCATGAGCGTCAATGACGTGCTGGTGCAAGGCGCCGAACCGCTTTTTTTTCTGGATTACTTTGCCTGCGGCAAGCTCGATGTGGACACAGCGGCAGCCGTCGTTGGCGGGATTGCAAAAGGCTGTGAGTTAAGCGGTTGCGCGCTGATTGGCGGCGAAACCGCTGAAATGCCCGGCATGTATCCCACTGGCGAATACGACCTGGCCGGATTTGCCGTCGGCGCGGTTGAAAAATCAAAAATACTGACCGGCAAGGACGTCATGGCCGGTGACGCCGTGCTCGGCCTGGCCAGCAGCGGCGTGCATTCCAACGGTTTCAGCCTGGTGCGCAAATGCATCGAACGCGCTGGAGCCGACTTGCCCGTCACGCTGGACGGAAAACCTTTCCGGGAGGCGCTGATGGAGCCGACCCGCCTGTACGTGAAAAACGTGTTGGCGGCGCTGGCGGCACACCCGATCAAGGCGCTGGCCCACATCACCGGCGGCGGCCTGCTTGAAAACATTCCACGCGTGCTGCCTGAAGGCAGCGCTGCGCATCTGACAAAAGGCAGCTGGCCGCAAACCGAGCTGTTTGCCTGGTTACAAAAGACCGCGGCTATTTCCGATTTTGAGATGAACCGCACCTTTAACAACGGCATTGGCATGGTGGTGGTGGTGGGTGCCGCCAGCGCCGAGGCCACGGCTCAGACCCTGCGTGAAGCCGGTGAACAGGTTTATGAGATTGGCGTGATTGCTGCGCGCGCCGACGGCGCTGCAGCCGTCATCGTCAGCTGAATTTCGGCCGGGAAGCCAAAGCACCACTGGAAATTTTGAAAATGCTATGAATACCATAGCTACGAATGACCATAAAACATGGACGTCAACGGGTATTCGTTGAAATAAAATGGCTTAGGCGGTTTCAGCGAGGTCCCTGGCGCAACTCGGCCAGGCGCGCGGCAATGGCATCAATGTCAAGCGCGTCGCCGGCATGCGCCAGATAAGTTTCAAGGTCTGCCACCGCACGCGCCACTTCACCCTGAGCCGCCCAGGCCAGCCCACGGTCCCGATACTCCGGCCAGGCATCGGGCTGCAAGACGATCAGGCGGTCCTGCACGGCAATCAGGCGCGGCCAGTCTTCCTGGGTTTTATGAATGTCCTGCAGGTTGCGCAGCATGCGGCTGATGATCTCGCGTGGTGGCGTGGATTGCAGATACAGCCCCATGGGCACCTCAAATTCATCGCCCACGCCGCCACGCTGCCTGAAAGGCTCCAGGCGCTCGGCCAGTTCTTCGCGACTCAAGGACTGGCCATTAAACGGGTCAATCACCACCTGGCCCTTGGGAAGGTTGACCTTGACCATGAAATGTCCGGGAAAAGCCACCCCTCGCGCGTTCAGGCCCAGACCCATAGCCAGTTCCAGCCAGAGCACCGCAAGCGTGATCGGAATTCCGCGACGCGTGCGCAGCACGGTATTGAGATAGCTGTTGTCCGGGTCGTAGTAGTCGTTGATGTTGCCGCCGAAGCCCAGATCGCGAAAGAAGAACTGGTTCAGCGCGCGCAAGCGCTGCAGTTCCGGCGCGTCACCGGGAAGGCGGCGCTTTAGGCGCGCCAGCAACTGGTCAACATCTCCAAGAATCTGTTCCACGTCCAGTTCCGGATACTCATCCTGAGCCAGACAGACGGCGGTCTCAAGCAAGGGAAAATGCGTATCGCTTTGCACGAGGCTGGAAAAATACTGCAGCGGAGACGGTACGGCCAAATTTAATTGCATGACGCTACTTTCTCACAAACCGGAAGGGTTTTGATGATTCGATAACCCACACGCCTGAAAGCTTCGAAAACGGTAGCTTCCCGAGCGCCGGCCGGCCCGGAAGGAATGGAGAGAATTTTAGTGAGGATGCAAAACCCCGCTTGAAACAAATGACTTCTCGGTCGAGGCGCCCTGGCACCAGCCCGGCGCCGTCAGCCGGCTTGGCGGTCAGCCCTGCAGCCCGGACGGACTGGCCTGTTTGGCTGACGAGCCATTGCCAATCCGAGCCAGCCTGATCGCCGGTCCCCATCAGCGCCGCAGCAACTGCCGGAGTTTCAGTCCAGAAACCCAGAGCGCTACAAAATAAATAGCTGCTGACGCGCCAAGAACAAGGACTAGCAGCCCGATTCTCTGACCATAAAGGTGTTTCAGCCCGACCCAGTTGACCGCTTCGGCGGCCCATAGCAAAAACACCGCCAGAAGGGCGCTGGCGGCGAGCACTTGCAGCAAAAACTTGCCCCAGCCGGGGGCAGGCGCATAGCTGCCGCGCCGGATCAGCCCCACCAGCAGACACAGGGCATTGATCAGCGCACCGATGCCGATAGCGAGCGCCAGCCCGGCGTGCTGAAAATAGGGCACCAGTGCCAGATTAAGCAGCTGGGTGACGATCAGCACCACCACCGCAATACGAACTGGCGTCTTGATGTCCTGGCTGGCATAAAAACCGGGCGCCAGCACCTTGATCGCAACCAGGCCGAGCAGACCCGCGCCGTAGCCCATCAGGGCACGCGTGGTCTGCTGCACGTCACGGTCAGAAAAAGCGCCATAGTGATAGAGGGTCGCCACCAGAGGCTCGGCAAACGTCAGCAGCGCAACGGCGCAGGGCACCGCCAGCAACACCACGATGCGCAAGCCCCAGTCCAGCATGGCAGAGTACCTTGCGGCATCCCCCGCCCCCTTGGCCGCTGCGAGTTGCGGCATCAGCACCACGCCGATGGCGACACCCAGCATGGCGGTCGGGAATTCCATCAAACGGTCGGCGTAAGTCAGCCAGCTGACACTCCCGGGTGCCAGATGCGAAGCAATCTGGGTATTGATGAGCAGCGATATTTGCGCGACACTCACGCCCAATAAAGCCGGAATCATCAGTTTTGCTATGTTTTTTGTAGCTGGATCTGCCCATGCTTCCTTGACAACAGCCCAATTCCATCCAATTTTCGGCAGCATGTCGAGCCGCAGCAGTGCCGGCACCTGCACCGCCAGTTGCAGCGCTCCGCCCAACATCACACCCGCAGCCAAAGCATAGACCGGTTCCACATCAAGGGTCTTAAACCAGGGCGCACCAAGCCATGCTGCACCAATCATCGACAAGTTGAGCAATACCGGCGTAACGGCCGACACGGCAAACCGGCGCCAGGTATTGAGGATGCCGGACGATAGCGCCACCAGCGACATGAAGGCGATGTAGGGAAACATCCAGCGCGTCATGAACACGGCCGCTTCATAACCCTGTGGCTGCTGCTGCAAACCGCTGGCCATGGCCCAGACCAGCAGCGGTGCCGCCGCCACCCCGATGATGCAGGTCAGCAGCAGCGCCCAGGTCAGCAGCGTTGCGACCCGGTCAATCAGCAGCTTGGTTGCCGCTTCGCCGTTTTGCGATTTGCTGGCCGCCAATACCGGCACAAAGGCCTGGCTGAACGCGCCTTCGGCAAAGAGGCGGCGAAACAGGTTGGGAATTCGAAAAGCCACATTGAAAGCATCGGTCATGGCACTTGCGCCAAAGGTCGAGGCAATTAACAATTCCCGAACCAGACCGGTGATTCGCGACAGCAATGTAAAAAGGGAAACGGTGGAGGCGGATTTGAAAAGTGACACGACAGGAGTTTATGCGCTGGCGCTGAGCCTTTGCCAAAGCCTGCGAGCAAACGGCGGTCTGATGGCGCGGCGAGCCTGGACGCCCATCTATTTCCGCCCACTCTGGCAAAAAAATTTTTTGCCGCGCCATTTACAAAAATAAACGCCAAAGAATCCTGGGCCTCAGCTGGACGAACCCGGCCGCGCGCCAATTAGCGTTGTAGACGTACAAATTTTGTATATCCAGCGATGAGAAGCCGATCTTCAGGGATTGTGTGGGACTTCGAATCCTGAGAAAGTAAAAGCCTTCAAAACAATTTTTAGCCGGTGCTGGGCTTTAGCAGCACAGCGATATAGCTTTGAGCCGCGTACAAACCATGTCCATTTTTTTTTCCAAAAGGCGCTGTGCTACCGCCATACCGGTGCCGGCAATTATTTACCAGGGCGTGGGCCCAACCTGCGCGCTCTTATTTTTTGCAGCGATAGGTTTGCCCCCAGCCCAGGCGCAGGACCGGGCGCGGGGAGAGACAGACAAGACCCTTGGAGAGGTTGTCATCAGCGCCAGTCGCGCCGAGCAGCGCCGCTTTGATGCTCCCGGCGCCATCGACGCGGTGCAGGTCGATCCTTTTCGAAGCGCATCCCCCCTGGTCAACCTGTCGGAGCTGATGGGCAGCGTGCCGGGCCTGCAAATCCGCGACCGACAGAATTTTGCGCAGGATTTGCAGCTGTCAGTACGCGGTTTCGGCACCCGCTCAACGTTTGGCGTGCGCGGCGTGCGCATTTTGATCGACGGAATTCCGGCCACGATGCCAGATGGCCAGGGCCAGGCAGCCACTGCCAGCCTGACTTCGGCCAAGCGCATCGAGCTGCTGCGCGGACCGCTGGCCCAGCTCTACGGCAATGCAGCAGGCGGCGTATTGCAGGTTTTCACCAAAGATCCGCCGATCACTCCAGACCGGCCCGAATACAGCCTGTCAGCGGGTGGAGGGTCAGACCGGCAGCGCCATCTCGCCGCTGCAATAGCTGGCGGTGGCGAAACCTTGGGCGGGCTGCTGGACATCTCGAATTATTCGACCGACGGTTTTCGCGACCACAGCGCCGCCCGGCGCGAGCAGCTCAATGCCAAAGTGCTTGCCAGGCCATCGAACGACACGACCCTTACCGGCATCGTCAACCTGTTCAACCAGCCCCTGGCGCAGGACCCGCTGGGGTTGAGCCATTCGCAGTTCGACCAGAACCCCCGCCAGGTGATTCCGGCAGCCCGCAACTTCAACACCCGCAAGACCATCGAGCAGCAGCAGGCCGGCGCGGTCATGGAACACAAACTATCAGCCAGCGACACGCTCAATGCCCGCGTCTATGGCGGCATGCGCAAAGTCGATCAAAAACTTGCCTTCCTGAACAATGGCGTGGTGGATCTTGATCGAACCTATGGGGGCGTGGGAGCCAGCTGGACGCATGCCATGCAGGTCAATCAGCTGCCGGTGCGATGGACTGTTGGCATAGAGGCCGACCAGCTGCGCGAAACCCGCAAGGGTTTTGACAATATCGGGGGCAACAACGGGCCTTTGCGTCGCCATGAAGACAACACAGCGCGCAACACCGATGTTTTTGGTCAGATCGACTGGACATTTTTACAGGACTGGCAGGCGATTGCTGGAATTCGCGCGAGCCGGGTACGCTTCAGCGTCGATGACCGATTCAACCCGGCCGCCAGCAACACCAGTGGCAGCGTGGAATACCGCAACACCAGTCCGGTCGCCGGACTGGTCTGGCATGCCAACGAAGCGCTCAATGTCTATGCCAACCTGGGGACTGGTTTTGAGACGCCCACCCTCGCTGAAAGCGCCTACCGCCCGGGCGGCGCGCCCGGACCCAACTTAGCGCTCAAAGCCTCTAAAAGCGCGCAAGGAGAAATCGGTGTCAAGCTGCGCAGTGGCCGGCACATCTTTGACGCCGCGCTGTTCGAGGCCAGAGGCACCGACGAAATCGTGTCGTCGCAGTCCAGTGGCGGCCGCGCCATCTTCCAGAATGCCGATCGCACGCGCCGGCGTGGCGTCGAAGCGTCCTGGTCGGCAAAATGGCCGGGTCTTGCCACACGCATGGCCTATACCCTGCTCGATGCGCGCTTCTGGTCGCCGTATCTTGGCGCCCAAGGCATGGTACCCGCCGGAAATAGCTTACCGGGCGCGCCCAGGCACAGCCTGTTTGCCGATCTGGAGGGCAGCGTACTGCAAGGGCTCAAAGCGGGGCTGGAAATGCGCGTCGAGAGCAAGACCTACGTGAACGACCTCAATAGTGACGCGGCACCAGGCTACGCCGTTTTCAATGCACGTCTAAGTCAGGAATTTCAGTTCAACGGCGTGAAGCTGCTGCTGTATGGGCGCCTTGATAACCTGTTCGACAGGAATTACGCGGGCTCGGTGATCGTGAACGACAGCAACGGACGCTACTTTGAACCAGCGCCGGGAAGACGCTTGTTTGTGGGACTACGAACCCTGTTTTAAAAACTTTTGCGGTGACCACCTGACCAGTGCTCTCGTCTCATCGTTTTTTAGAAAGCTGTTTTGAAAACGCAAAACGCATTCAACTGCATTTCTATCCTGCTGCTGACTTGCTGCATCAGCCAGCCGGCATTTGCACAGAAAGGGGCGGACCGGATCAATATCAACGGCGAGTTTGTTCTGGCAGCCAAGGCGGGCCGGACTGAACGAGTGACGGCTTTGCTCACCGAGGGTGCAGCGGTCAATTCGCGTGATCGCAACGGGGACTCGCCACTCAACATGGCGGCAAGCAAAGGCAACGAGGCGCTGGCAGATATCCTGATGCGGGCGGGTGCTGACGTCAATCTTGCCAATATTGCAGGCGTGACGCCATTGATGGGAGCGGCATTCAGCGGCAATGCGCAACTCGCTCGCAAGCTGATGGCCGCCGGCGCAAAGACTGACCCCATTGATCAGGTCAAAAAGAACGCGGCGATTTATGCCGCAGGCGTTGGCTGCAAAGAATGCCTGGCAGCATTGCTGCGCGCCGGCGCGCCGGTCAATGCAAGACTGGAAAACGATGAAACGCTGCTGATGTGGGCGGCCGGTTATGGGCATGTATCGACAGTGCAGTTCCTTCTTGACCAAGGCGCTGACCGCAGCTTGAAGGACAACCGTGGCAAAACCGCTGCCGACATTGCACGCGACGGGAACTTCACGGCGGTGGCAAAACTGCTTGAGACGAACTGACACACTCGGGGCATTCCCTGAAGCTGACCGGCTGAGCCCAATCAAACAGTGAAAGTTGACCACGATTGATTCGGCAATTTATAGCAATTGAAACAACTGAAACAGAGTCAACGTCCACCCCCCAAAATGCAGTGAAAGCACATAATTTCAATTGAATAACCGAGCATAAAGGAGAGAAATAAAAGGGAAGAATCCGGGGCAGCGTCGTTCCGCTACATGTCATGACCGCCCTTTTGAAAGCGAAACCCGCTGTTGTCTTGGATGAGGGCGTTACCCGAGGAGACAAATCATGGGATTGCAACAAAAAACCAGTCTGGCCGCGATGCTGGTTCTGTATGTCGCGGGTGCCGCACAAAGCCAGGAAATTCAGGGACAAAAGAGCAAGGCCAGAGGATTGCCCGCCATCAGGACAATCAGCGTTTCGCAAGCGCAGCTGAACAGCGCAGGCAAGCAAGACAGGGACTGGCTGCACACGAACGGTGACTATGCTCAGACCCGCTTTTACCCTGGTAAACAGATCAACACGGGCAATGTCAAAAACCTCAGGCCGGAGTTCAGTTTCCAGACCGAGGTGCGCGAATCCATGGAAACGGCGCCCATCGTCATCGATGGCGTCATGTACATGACGACTTCTTACAACCATGTCTATGCACTTGATGCCACCAGCGGCAGGGAGTTCTGGCACTACAAGCACAAGATGGGACCTTTCACCACCTTCTGCTGCGGGCCCAACAACCGCGGCGTCGCCATTGAGGGCGGAAAGCTGTTCATGGGCACGCTGGATGCCAAGCTGGTGGCGTTGGATGCCCAGAGCGGCAAGCTCCTCTGGGAAACCGAAATTGCCGACCCCGAAAAAGGTTACAGCGAAACCATGGCCCCAACCGTCATCGACGGCAAGGTGCTGATCGGCACCAATGGCGGGGAATATGGCATCCGCGGCTTCGTCAAGGCCTTCGATGCCAGTGACGGCAAACTGCTCTGGACTTTTTATACGATTCCCGAGCAGGGCCATGAAGGCGTATGGGCCGAGAAAGATGCCACCGGCCGCAACATGAAACGCGATATCAAGACCGAGAAAGAACAACTTGCGCGCAACAGCAGTTTCTATCAGACACTCGGTGGCGGCGTCTGGATGAATCCGGCCATCGATCTGAAGAGCCGTACCATTTTCTTTGTCGTAGGCAATCCGTCGCCAGACCTGTACGGTGCTGAACGTCCGGGTGACAACTTGTACACCGAATCGCTGGTTGCCGTCGATCTCGACAGTGGCAAGTACAAATGGCACTTCCAGTACATCGCGCATGACGTTTGGGATCTCGACGCTGTCAGCCCGCCAGTCCTGACTGATGTAAAAGACAGCACCGGCAAGATGATCCCGGCCATCCTTCATGGCGGCAAAACGGGTCATATTTACGTACATGACCGCAAAGACGGCAAACTGATCCGCTTTTCTGAAGCCATGATTCCGCAGGAGAATATGTGGACCCTGCCCACTGAACAAGGTGCACGCATGTTGCCGGGGGCCAATGGAGGCGTTGAATGGTCACCGATGGCGCTCAACGAGAAGCTGCGCCTGGCTTATGCACTCAACCTGCATCAACCGATGACCTACCAGGTTGAAAAAGCGGCTTATCCGGGCGGCAAGTTGTGGCTAGGCGGCGCCTTCAAAACCATTGAAGGCGAGGAGCAGTGGGGACGTGTAGCAGCGGTCAACGTTGACACCGGCAAGATCTCGTGGAAATTCGATACCGAGCAGCCGTTGATTGCCGGTGCGTTGGCCACCGCCGGCGATCTGGTGTTCTATGGCGAGGGTAATGGCCTGTTTCGTGCGCTTGACGCCCGCAACGGCAAGCTGCTGTGGGAATACCAATGCGGCGCAGGCGCCAACGCCATGCCGGTGTCCTATTCGGTCAAGGACCGGCAGTATGTCGCGATGGGCTGCGGTGGCAATACTCAACTCGACTTCAAGCGCGGCAACACGATGTTCGTGTATGCGCTACCCAAGAAATAAATCCAGCGAGTGGACAAGCGCCTCACGTAAAAACAGCAGGATCGAAAAACCTGCGGCGTCAGGGATGCCACTGCAGTCGAGGGTGACGGTGCGTACCAGGAGAAATCAGGTTGAAAACCACTCATTTGTATGCCTCTGTCATGGCCGGTATCGGAACCTGTCTGGTTTACCTGCCCGTGGCGAACGCTCAAGACATTGAAGCCGGCCGTGCCAAGGCCCAGGTTTGCGCAGCGTGCCACGGTAGTGACGGCAATTCGACTGCGGGCAACTTTCCCAATCTCGCGGGACAGAACTGGCGCTATATCTACGTTCAACTCAAGGACTTCAAGGAAGGCCGACGCAGCGATGCGGTGATGAGTCCCATGGCGACATCGTTAAGCCGCGAAGACATGATGGCTCTTGGCAACTTCTATGCAGCCCAACAACCCAAGCCCTCTACCTTCAAGACGGACGAAACCAAAGTCAAGCTGGGCAAGGCCAAGGCCGATGAAACCCTGTGCGCAATGTGCCACCTCGGCGGCTTCTCGGGCCAGAACGAGATTCCACGCGTTGCGGGCCAGCAATATGACTACGTGGTCAAGCAAATGAAGGATTTCAAGGCGCGCATACGTACCAACGATGCGGGCAATATGACCAGCGTGGCGCAAACCCTGAGTGATTCGGATGTCGAAAATCTTGGACATTACATCGCCAGCTTGCGCTAGAACCTTAATATGAAGCCGCTCTACAACCGCACTGCCATATCGATTCACTGGTGTAT
>NZ_JABBPF010000059.1 GCF_012927415.1 Polaromonas sp.
GTCCGCGCTGCGGCTGCCCCTGCCATTTATCGGTTGTGGGCACTTCTCGCAGGCGCGGAAATCGGTCGGCAACGCCTTGAAATTCTAGCTACTTGCTACATCCGTGATAGCAACTAACGGCGGTATTTGCTAAACCTGATGCAGATTTCACCATTGAAAACGTGCCGCAGACGGTTACTTGGCGTGCCGGCAGGTTTCGAAGCCGTAATCTGGCGCAAGCGGGTGGTTCGACGGTCGCGAGGGCCGAATGCGCGATGATCGGGGCTTTTTGCCTCAACAAAACTTGAGGTTTGACATAAAGACGTGGCATAATCCGAGGTTCGCTAAAAGGATGGGTGTCCGAGTGGTTAAAGGAGGCAGACTGTAAATCTGTTCGCTAACGCGTACGCTGGTTCGAATCCAGCCCCATCCACCAGACATTCTGGTTTTGGCGAGTTAGTTGCAACAAAAAAGACTGCTGCAAGGTGGTCGTTGTTGGTGATGAAAATTAGTGTGAGTTAATCTGGCGGAGCTGCGCGGGAGTAGTTCAATGGTAGAACCCTAGCCTTCCAAGCTAATGACGCGGGTCCGATTCCCGTCTCCCGCTCCAAAATGCCGTAGGTGTTGCGCGTCGGAGGCGTTTGTGGGGTTTCGTTGGTTGACGTTGCGCATATTTGTCGTCAAGGATTTTGGAATTTAGCCCATTTGGCTCAGTGGCAGAGCACTCCCTTGGTAAGGGAGAGGTCCCGGGTCCGATTCCCGGAATGGGCACCACTTTTTTGAGCTTGCGCGGCGTGCAGTGCCACAGCAGGCTGTAGTTGTTAACTGGTTTTGTAGCTCTTTACAAATTTCTGGAGTTGAAAATGGCAAAAGAGAAATTCGCGCGGACCAAACCGCACGTCAACGTTGGCACGATTGGCCACGTCGACCATGGCAAGACCACTTTGACCGCAGCGATCACCTCGGTGCTGGCGGCCAAGTTCGGCGGCACGGCCAAGGCCTACGATCAAATTGATGCGGCGCCGGAAGAAAAAGCACGCGGCATCACCATCAACACCGCCCACGTCGAGTACGAAACGGCCAACCGCCACTACGCCCACGTCGACTGCCCAGGCCACGCCGACTATGTGAAAAACATGATCACCGGCGCAGCCCAGATGGACGGCGCCATTCTGGTGTGTTCCGCGGCTGACGGCCCCATGCCCCAGACCCGCGAGCACATTCTGCTGGCCCGCCAAGTCGGCGTACCCTACATCATCGTGTTCCTGAACAAATGCGACATGGTTGACGACGCCGAACTGCTCGAGCTGGTCGAGATGGAAGTGCGCGAGCTGCTCGACAAATACGATTTCCCCGGTGATGACACCCCCATCATCCACGGCTCGGCCAAGCTCGCCCTCGAAGGCGACAAGGGCCCGCTGGGCGAAGAAGCCATCATGAAGCTGGCCGACGCTCTTGACAACTACATTCCCCTGCCAGAGCGCGCCATCGACGGTGCCTTCCTGATGCCCGTGGAAGACGTGTTCTCCATATCCGGCCGCGGCACCGTCGTGACCGGCCGTATCGAGCGCGGCATCATCAAGGTCGGCGAAGAAATCGAGATCGTCGGCATTGCTGATACCCAGAAGACCATTTGCACCGGCGTCGAAATGTTCAGGAAGTTGCTCGACCAGGGCCAGGCCGGCGACAACGTCGGTATTCTCTTGCGCGGCACCAAGCGTGAAGACGTCCAGCGCGGTCAAGTCCTGTGCAAGCCAGGCTCGATCAAGCCGCACACCCACTTCACCGGCGAGATCTACGTCCTGTCCAAGGACGAAGGCGGCCGCCACACACCCTTCTTCAACAACTACCGCCCGCAGTTCTACTTCCGTACGACGGACGTGACCGGAGCGATCGAGTTGCCAGAAGGCAAGGAAATGGTCATGCCCGGCGACAACGTGTCGATCACTGTCAAGCTGATCAACCCGATTGCCATGGAAGAAGGTCTGCGTTTCGCCATCCGCGAAGGCGGTCGTACCGTTGGTGCTGGCGTTGTCGCCAAAATCATCGCGTAATTAGTTGAAAGTTTGATGCAGGGGCATAGCTCAATTGGCAGAGCGTCGGTCTCCAAAACCGAAGGTTGATGGTTCGATTCCTTCTGCCCCTGCCACCCGGTGTTTGATGTGATGGATGTCAATGCCGAAGGTGGTTTGAAAAAGTAAAAAGCAAGCCCGCCGGGAGCCAAAAGCTTCTGGTGGGCTTAAGCGTCTGGATGGACGTATGAAGATTGAACAGGAAATCCGGCAATCATGGCTTCTTCTCAAGTTGAAACCGTCAGTACCAATGCCGACAAGGCCAAGCTGGGCTTGGCGGTTGTCATGGTGCTGGCTTCCCTGGCAGGCTTTTACCTGTTGAGCAAGCAGGGCCAGCTCGCGCAGTGGGGTGCCCTCATCGCAGGGTTGGTGGCAGCCGTCGTGATTTTCATGTCGTCCGAGCTAGGTCGGCAATTCCTCGCCTTCGGGCGTGACTCGGTGCGCGAAGTCAAAAAGGTTGTTTGGCCTACACGCAAGGAAACCATACAGATGACCGCCTATGTGTTTGGCTTCGTGGTGGTAATGGCCTTGTTTTTATGGGTCACGGATAAAACACTTGAATGGGTGTTTTACGACCTGATCCTGGGATGGAAAAAATAATGAGCGATCTAAATGTCACGGTGGCCAGTGAACTGGAAGCGGGTGCATCCCTCGCGCTGACCCCGGGTATGCAGTGGTATGTCGTCCATGCTTATTCCGGTATGGAAAAGGCGGCTGAGCGCAATATTGTCGAGCGTATCAACCGGGCCGGCATGCAGTCGAAGTTTGGTCGTTTTCTTGTGCCCACTGAAGAAGTGGTCGAGATCAAGAATGGCCAGAAGAAAACGACGGAGCGTCGTTTTTTTCCGGGCTATGTGCTGGTCGAGATGGTCATGGATGACGAAACCTGGCACCTGGTTAAGCACACCAACAAGGTCACGGGTTTTGTCGGTGGTGCCAAAAACCGGCCGTCACCCATTTCCGAGGAAGAAGTGCGGAAGATTGTCAGCCAGATGCAGGTTGGTACCGAGAAGCCGCGACATAAAGTCGAGTTTGAAACGGGCGAATATGTCCGTGTCAAGGATGGTCCGTTTACTGACTTCAATGGCACGGTGGAAGAAGTCAACTACGAAAAGAACAAGGTTCGTGTTTCGGTCACTATTTTCGGTCGTGCGACACCGGTTGAACTGGAATTCAGCCAGATCGAGAAGACCTGAAATTTTGAGGTGATAACCGGCGTTCTGCGAACCTGGACAGGTATCGCCGCGCTGGCGCATTCCGGTTATGAATTCGTGCCTTGCAACTCGGCGCGAGCGGTTCTTTTGAATCTTATTGAGTTGTGTAACCCCCGGGGAGTCGGGACCTGTTTTTTGACAGCGTTCAGGCGTTATTACCCGCAAGGAGAAAAGTATGGCGAAAAAAATCGTCGGCTTCGTCAAGCTGCAAGTGCCAGCTGGCAAGGCTAACCCGTCCCCCCCGATTGGCCCGGCTTTGGGTCAACGCGGCCTGAACATCATGGAGTTCTGCAAGGCATTCAATGCGCAGACCCAAGGTGTCGAGCCCGGCCTGCCACTGCCTGTGGTGATTACTGCCTACGCAGACAAGAGCTTCACCTTCATTATCAAGACGCCACCGGCGGTTACCCTGATCAAGAAGGCCATTAAGCTCGACAAGGGTTCTGCCACGCCGCACACGGCAAAAGTCGGCAAGATCACCCGTGCCCAGTTGGAAGAAATTGCCAAGACAAAAATGAAAGACATGACTGCGGCCGATCTCGACGCTGCGGTTCGTACTATTGCCGGTTCTGCCCGTTCCATGGGTGTGACGGTGGAGGGTGTTGTATGAGCAAGCTGACCAAACGTCAAAAAACCGTCGGCGACAAGGTCGACAGCAACAAGTTGTACGCATTGCCTGACGCGCTCGGCCTTGTAAAAGAGTTTGCCGTCGCCAAGTTTGATGAATCCATCGACGTAGCCGTGCAGCTTGGCATCGATGCCAAGAAATCCGACCAGGTCGTTCGCGGCGCTGTCGTACTGCCCAACGGAACCGGCAAAACCAAGAGGGTTGCCGTGTTTGCGCAAGGTGCCAAGGCTGAAGAAGCCAAGGCAGCCGGTGCGGACATCGTGGGCATGGATGATCTGGCCGCCGACATCAAGGCTGGCAAGATGGACTTCGATGTTGTGATTGCTTCTCCCGATGCGATGCGTATCGTTGGTACGCTGGGTCAGATTCTCGGCCCACGCGGCCTGATGCCCAACCCCAAGGTTGGCACCGTGACGCCCGATGTTGCTACCGCTGTAAGGAATGCAAAAGCCGGCCAGGTTCAGTTCCGCGTTGACAAGGCCGGTATCGTGCACGGCACCATCGGCCGCCGATCATTCGACACTGCCAAGCTGCAGGGCAACCTGGCTGCATTGATCGATGCATTGATCAAAGCCAAGCCGGCTACCAGCAAGGGCGTGTATTTGAAGAAGATTGCCGTTTCGTCAACGATGGGTGTCGGCGTTCGCGTCGATACGCAGACCATCGCGGCGTAATTGAAGAAATTTGAATGACCCGCGAGGGTTGTTCAATGTGGTGGGCTGCCGGAGCTTTCTCTGGCAGGTCATCCAGGACCGTTGGTGTGCTGGCCCGGCTTAAGAAATTGGGTGACGCACTTAATCGAAAGACAGCCAACGCAGATGGCGGTCCCGCTGCATGAATGGTTTTGCAAAGAATCTGAAACAGTTGGTCGCTGAACATGAGCGTGTCGAAGGGTAGCCGCGCAAGCTCCAACCCGATGGCACTTTTTTAAGGAGTAGACCTTGAGTCTCAATCGCAGTGAGAAACAAGCCGTCATTGATGAAGTGACAGGCCTCGCCGCTAAAGCTCAAACGCTCGTGATGGCGGAATACCGTGGCATTACGGTTGCTGACATGACCAAGCTGCGCAGCCAAGCCCGCGACAAAGGCGTGACCCTGAGTGTTCTGAAGAACACTCTGGCTCGCCGAGCCGTGGCAGGAAGCGCATTTGAAGTCTTGTCCGACCAGATGACCGGTCCGCTGATCTACGGCTTTTCCATCGATGCTGTCGCTGCTGCAAAAGTAGTGGCTGACTTCGCGAAAACCAACGACAAGTTGGTGATTCGCGCGGGTGCATTTGGTGGTAAGACCCTGGACGTGAACGGCGTGAAGCAACTGGCCAACATTCCTTCCAAGGACGTGTTGCTGGCCCAGTTGTGTGGCTTGCTGATGTCGCCTATCTCGCGTACCGCTGCTGTGCTTGCAGCGCTGGCAGCGAAGCGGGGCGGTGGCGAGGAAGCGGCAGAGGCTGCAGAGCCTGCGCCAGAACCCGCAGCGGCGTAATTACCAACCAACTTTTTTAGGAATTCAAAATGGCATTCGACAAAGACGCATTTTTGACCGTGCTGGACAGCATGACGGTCCTCGAACTCAACGACCTGGTGAAAGCCATCGAAGAGAAATTTGGTGTGAGCGCAGCTTCCATGGCTGCCCCCGCTGCTGGCGGTGGCGGTGCAGGTGCTGCTGTCGTTGAAGAGAAGACCGAATTCAACGTCGTTCTGCTTGAAGCTGGCGCCCAAAAGGTGCAGGTCATCAAGGCCGTGCGCGAAATCACCGGTCTGGGCCTCAAGGAAGCCAAGGATCTGGTTGACGGCGCACCAAAGAACGTCAAGGAAGGCGCCAACAAGGCTGACGCAGACGCTGCCAAGAAAAAGCTGGAAGATGCTGGCGCGAAAGTCGAACTCAAGTAATTCTTGATGTTTGGCAAGGCTGGAAGACCTTATCGGGCTTCCAGCCTTTCCCGTTTAAGGATGAGTTCCCGAAGTGACTTGCAAAGCGCGATTTTCCGATGTTTTAAAGATTTCACGGACAGACAACGGCGGTTCGCGCTGAACGGCAGTGATACCGGAAAAAAGATTGCCCCAATCTTTTTTCCAGTGTTTTCTGAAACCCGACTGCAGAAAACGCCTTGGTTCGGGTGACGTGCAATGCGTCACCGTCCGCCATGGTTGGTAGTGGCCAACCACCAAGTTGCCTGAATACGTGGTGTATTCAGGTTCGAGAGTCCCAGAGCCCATCATTACGGAGAACTCATGGCCCTAACTTCTAGTTACAGCTTCACCGAACGCAAACGCATCCGCAAAAGCTTCGGCAACCGCGAAAGCGTGTTGACTGTTCCCTATTTACTGCAAATGCAGAAAGATGCGTATACCGCATTCTTGCAAGCCGATCGCGCGCCTCAAAAACGTACGGTTGAAGGCCTTCAGGCAGCCTTTCAAAACGCTTTTCCAATCGTCTCGCACAACGGTTTTGTGGAGATGAAGTTCATTGAGTACAACTTGGCCAAGCCCGCATTTGACGTGCGCGAATGCCAGACCCGTGGCCTGACTTTCGCCTCGGCCGTGCGTGCCAAAGTGCAACTGATCATTTATGACCGCGAGTCGTCAACGTCGCAGTCCAAGGTCGTCAAGGAAGTCAAGGAGCAGGAGGTCTACATGGGCGAAGTGCCGCTCATGACTGACAAGGGCTCGTTCGTCATCAACGGCACCGAGCGCGTCATCGTGTCGCAACTGCATCGTTCGCCCGGCGTATTCTTCGAGCATGACAAAGGCAAGACCCACAGCTCGGGCAAATTGCTGTTTTCGGCCCGGATCATTCCGTACCGCGGTTCATGGCTGGATTTCGAATTCGACCCGAAAGACATTTTGTACTTCCGCGTTGACCGTCGTCGCAAGATGCCGGTCACGATCCTGCTCAAGGCCATCGGCCTGAACCACGAGTCGATCCTCGCCAACTTCTTTGTTTTCGATAATTTCCGTCTGATGGACAGCGGCGCGCAAATGGAGTTTGTGGCCGAGCGCATGCGCGGTGAAGTTGCGCGCTTTGACCTGACCGACAAGGCCGGCAAAGTCGTCGTGGCCAAGGACAAGCGCATCACGGTGCGTCACACCCGCGAGCTGGAGCAAAGCGGCACTACCAGCATCAGCGTTCCCGAAGATTTCCTGATCGGCCGTGTGGTCGCCAGGAATATCGTCGATGCCGACACCGGCGAGATCATTGCCAAGGCCAACGACGAGCTGAGCGAAGCGCTGCTGAAAAAGCTGCGCGTGGCGGGCATACAGGATCTGCAGGTCCTGTACACCAACGAACTTGACCAGGGTGCGTACATTTCGCAAACCCTGCGCGCCGATGAAACGGCCGACGAGTTTGCAGCGCGCGTGGCCATCTATCGCATGATGCGCCCGGGCGAGCCGCCGACCGAAGATGCGGTTCAAGCCCTGTTCCAGCGCCTGTTCTATAACCCGGACACCTACGATTTGTCCCGTGTCGGCCGGATGAAGTTCAACGCCCGTGTCGGCCGTGACGAGTCCACCGGCCCGATGGTCATGACCAACGAGGACATCCTCGCGGTCGTCAAGATCCTGGTCGACCTGCGCAACGGCAACGGCGAAGTCGATGACATTGACCACCTCGGCAACCGCCGGGTGCGCTGTGTCGGTGAACTTGCTGAAAACCAGTACCGCACCGGTCTGGCACGTATTGAAAAGGCCGTGAAAGAGCGCTTGGGCCAGGCTGAGCAAGAGCCCTTGATGCCGCATGACCTGATCAACAGTAAGCCGATTTCGGCTGCTCTGAAGGAGTTCTTCGGCGCATCGCAGCTGTCGCAGTTCATGGACCAGACCAACCCGCTGGCCGAAATCACGCACAAGCGCCGTGTTTCTGCCCTTGGCCCTGGCGGTTTGACCCGCGAACGCGCAGGTTTTGAAGTGCGTGACGTGCATGTGACCCATTACGGCCGCGTATGCCCGATTGAAACGCCCGAAGGTCCGAACATCGGCCTGATCAACTCGCTGGCGCTCTATGCCCGCCTAAACGAATACGGCTTCATCGAAACGCCGTACCGCCGGGTGGCTGACAGCAAGGTCACGATGGAAATCGATTACCTGTCGGCGATTGAAGAAGGCAAGTACGTGATTGCGCAGGCCAATGCTGCGCTGGACAAGGAAGGCCGCCTGACGGGTGACCTCGTGTCGGCCCGTGAAAAAGGCGAATCCATCCTGGTCGGAGCCGAGCGTGTCCAGTACATGGACGTGTCACCCGCGCAGATCGTGTCTGTGGCGGCTTCGCTGGTTCCGTTCCTGGAACACGATGATGCGAATCGCGCACTGATGGGCGCCAACATGTCGCGCCAAGCCGTGCCCGTGCTGCGTCCGGAAAAACCGCTCGTCGGCACCGGTATCGAACGCGTTGCGGCGGTTGACTCGGGTACGGTGGTGACAGCCACCCGTGGCGGTTTGGTGGACTATGTTGACGCGACCCGCATTGTGGTGCGTGTCAATGATGCGGAAGCACTCGCCGGTGAAGTCGGTGTGGACATCTACAACCTGATCAAATACCAGCGGTCCAATCAGAACACCAACATCCACCAGCGCCCCATCGTCAAGATGGGCGACCAGCTGGCCAAGGGCGACGTGATTGCCGACGGCGCATCGACCGACCTGGGCGAAATCGCCATTGGTCAGAACATGCTGATCGGCTTCATGCCATGGAACGGCTACAACTTTGAGGATTCGATTCTGATTTCCGAGCGCGTGGTGGCCGAAGACCGCTACACCTCGATTCATATCGAAGAACTCGTCGTGATGGCGCGTGACACCAAGCTGGGTTCCGAGGAGATCACACGCGACATTCCGAACCTTTCCGAGCAGCAACTCAACCGCCTCGACGAATCCGGCATCATTTACGTCGGTGCCGAAGTCCAGCCGGGCGACACGCTGGTGGGCAAGGTCACGCCAAAAGGCGAGACCACGCTGACGCCGGAAGAAAAACTGCTGCGCGCCATCTTCGGCGAAAAAGCCAGCGACGTGAAAGACACGTCTTTGCGCGTGAGCCAGGGCTCGCAGGGTACCGTCATTGACGTGCAGGTCTTCACCCGTGAAGGCATTGTTCGCGACAAGCGTGCCCAGCAGATCATCGACGACGAACTCAAGCGGTTCCGCCTGGACCTCAACGACCAGTTGCGGATTGTGGAAGCCGATGCATTTGACCGTATCGAAAAGCTTCTCAACGGCAAGGCTGCCAACGGTGGTCCGAAAAAGCTCGCCAAGGGAACGAAGATCGACAAGGCCTATCTGGCCGACGTCGAGAAGTACCACTGGTTTGATATCCGGCCGGCCGATGATGAAGTTGCCTCGCAGCTTGAAAGCATCAAGAACTCGATGGAGCAGACGCGCCACAGTTTCGATTTGTCTTTTGAGGAAAAGCGCAAGAAGTTGACGCAAGGCGACGAGCTGCCATCCGGCGTGCTCAAAATGGTCAAGGTTTACCTGGCTGTCAAGCGCCGCCTGCAGCCCGGCGACAAGATGGCCGGGCGCCACGGCAACAAGGGTGTGGTGTCCAAGATCGTTCCGGTCGAAGACATGCCCCACATGGCCGACGGTACGCCGTGCGACATCGTGCTCAACCCGCTGGGCGTGCCATCGCGCATGAACGTCGGCCAGGTGCTTGAAGTGCACTTGGGCTGGGCTGCCAAAGGCCTGGGTCAACGCATTGGCGACATGCTGCAGGCCGAGTCCAAGGTGGCCGAGCTGCGCCAGTTTATGGATACGCTGTACAACAAGTCGGGTCGCAAGGAAGACCTGGCTTCGCTGTCGGACGAGCAGGTCGTGGAGATGGCCCAGAACCTGACGACCGGCGTGCCTTTCGCCACGCCGGTGTTTGATGGCGCTTCGGAAGCGGACATCATGACCATGCTGCAACTGGCCTATCCCGATGCCGTGGCCAAGGCCAAGGGTCTGACGCCGACGCGCACTCAGGCACAACTGTATGACGGCCGCACCGGTGACGCTTTCGAGCGCACCACGACCGTGGGTTACATGCACTTCCTGAAGCTTCACCATCTGGTGGATGACAAGATGCACGCCCGCTCGACCGGTCCTTACAGCCTGGTCACGCAGCAGCCGCTGGGCGGCAAGGCGCAGTTCGGTGGACAGCGTTTCGGCGAGATGGAGGTCTGGGCGCTGGAAGCCTATGGCGCTGCCTACGTGTTGCAGGAAATGCTCACCGTCAAATCCGATGACGTGGTGGGTCGTACGAAGGTGTACGAAAGCATCGTCAAGGGCGAACACGCGATTACCGCAGGCATGCCCGAGTCGTTCAACGTGCTGGTGAAGGAAATTCGCTCGCTCGGTATCGACATGGAATTGGAACGCAGTTAAACGGCGGACAAGAAAAGGATTTAACACATGAAATCATTACTCGACCTGTTCAAGCAGTTCACGCCGGATGAGCATTTTGATGCCATCAAGATCGGCATGGCCTCGCCCGAGAAAATCCGCTCATGGTCTTTCGGTGAAGTTAAAAAGCCCGAAACCATCAACTACCGCACCTTCAAGCCCGAGCGCGACGGTCTTTTTTGCGCCAAAATCTTTGGCCCCATCAAGGACTACGAATGCCTGTGCGGCAAGTACAAGCGCCTCAAGCACCGCGGTGTCATCTGCGAGAAATGCGGCGTTGAAGTGACCCAGACCAAGGTCCGCCGCGAACGCATGGGTCACATCGACCTGGCCGCACCGTGCGCACACATCTGGTTTTTGAAGTCGCTGCCGTCGCGTTTGGGCCTGGTGCTCGACATGACGCTGCGCGACATCGAACGCGTGCTGTACTTTGAAGCCTATGTGGTGACCGACCCCGGCATGACCCCGCTGAAGAAATTCAGCATCATGTCGGAAGACGATTACGACGCCAAGCGCAAAGAGTATGGCGACGAGTACACCGCCAAGATGGGCGCCGAGGGCATCAAGGACCTGCTCGAAGGGCTGGACCTTGACGTTGAAATCGACAAGCTGCGCAATGACCTGACCGGCTCCGAGATCAAGATCAAGAAGAACGCCAAGCGCCTGAAGCTGATGGAAGGATTCAAGAAATCCGGCATCAAGCCTGGCTGGATGGTGCTAGACGTGCTGCCCGTGCTGCCGCCGGACCTGCGTCCGCTGGTGCCGCTGGACGGTGGCCGCTTTGCGACGTCCGATCTGAACGACCTCTATCGCCGCGTCATCAACCGCAACAGCCGCCTGCGCCGTTTGCTGGAACTCAAAGCGCCTGAAATCATTGCCCGCAATGAAAAGCGCATGCTCCAGGAAGCCGTGGACAGCTTGCTGGACAACGGTCGCCGTGGCAAGGCCATGACGGGCGCCAACAAGCGCGCACTCAAGTCACTGGCCGACATGATCAAGGGCAAGTCAGGCCGTTTCCGCCAGAACTTGCTGGGCAAACGGGTCGATTACTCGGGTCGTTCCGTGATTACCGTGGGCCCGACACTCAAGCTGCACCAGTGCGGTTTGCCCAAGCTTATGGCGCTGGAATTGTTCAAGCCCTTTATCTTCGCGCAGCTCGAAGTGCGTGGCATTGCCACCACCATCAAGGCGGCCAAGAAGGAAGTCGAATCCGGCACGCCGGTGGTCTGGGACATTCTGGAAGAGGTCATCAAGGAGCATCCGGTGATGCTCAACCGCGCGCCGACGCTCCACCGCTTGGGCATCCAGGCTTTCGAGCCGATCCTGATCGAAGGCAAGGCCATCCAGCTGCATCCGCTCGTCTGCTCGGCCTTCAACGCCGACTTCGACGGTGACCAGATGGCTGTCCACGTACCGCTGTCGGTCGAAGCGCAAATGGAGGCCCGCACCCTGATGCTGGCTTCGAACAACATCCTGTTCCCGGCCAACGGCGAGCCGTCCATCGTTCCATCGCAAGACGTGGTGCTGGGCCTTTACTACACGACCCGCGACCGTACCAACGGCAAGGGCGAAGGTCTGGTTTTTTCTGACACCGGCGAAGTGCGCCGCGCCTTCGACGCGGGCGAGCTCGATCTGAACGCCCGCATCAGCGTGCGCCTGACCGAGTGGAGCAAGGACAAGGAAACGAACGAGTTCGTGCCGTCGACCAAGCTGTGGGAAACCACCGGCGGCCGTGCCTTGTTGTCCGAAATCCTGCCCAAGGGCCTGCCTTTTTCGAACATCAACAAGGCCTTGAAGAAGAAGGAAATCTCCAAGCTCATCAACGTGTCTTTCCGCAAGTGCGGTTTGAAGGAGACCGTGGTGTTTGCCGACAAGCTGCTGCAGTCGGGCTTTCGCCTGGCGACCCGGGCGGGTATTTCGATCTGCATCGAAGACATGCTGGTGCCCAAGGAAAAGACCAGCATCATTGCGCACGCCCAGAAGGAAGTCAAAGAGATCGAGCAGCAGTATGTTTCGGGTCTGGTGACGGCCGGCGAGCGTTACAACAAGGTGGTCGACATCTGGGGCAAGTCGGGCGATGAGGTCTCCAAGGCGATGATGGCCCAGCTTTCAAAGGAAAAGGTCATTGACCGCCACGGCAAGGAAGTCGAGCAGGATTCCTTCAACTCCATCTACATGATGGCCGACTCGGGTGCGCGCGGTTCCGCCGCGCAGATTCGCCAGGTCGCCGGCATGCGGGGTTTGATGGCCAAGCCTGACGGCTCGATCATCGAGACACCGATTACCGCCAACTTCCGCGAAGGCCTGAACGTGCTGGAGTATTTCATCTCCACGCACGGTGCCCGCAAGGGCCTGGCCGACACGGCGCTGAAAACCGCCAACTCCGGTTACCTGACGCGCCGCCTGTGCGACGTGGTGCAGGACCTGGTGGTGACCGAGGACGATTGCGGCACGCAGGACGGCTCGCTGATGCGCGCCATCGTCGAGGGCGGTGAAGTGATCGAATCGCTGCGCGACCGGGTACTCGGCCGCACCGTGGTGGAAGACATCCTGCACCCCGAGAACCGCGCGGTCCTGATCAAGGCCGGCGTCATGCTGGACGAAGACCTGATTGACGGGCTGGAAATTGCCGGCGTTGACGAAGTCAAGGTGCGGACCGCACTGACCTGCGAAACCCGCTTCGGACTGTGCGCCAGCTGCTATGGCCGCGACCTGGGTCGCGGCGGCCTGATCAACATCGGTGAAGCGGTCGGTATCATCGCCGCGCAGTCGATCGGTGAGCCTGGCACTCAGCTGACGATGCGCACCTTCCACATCGGTGGGGCGGCCTCGCGCGCGGCGATTGCCTCCAGTGTCGAAGCCAAGTCCAATGGTGTGATCGGTTTCAACGTACCGATGCGCTATGTGACCAACGCCAAGGGCGACCTGGTGGTGATTGCGCGTTCCGGCGAGATCGTCATTCATGACGAGCATGGCCGTGAGCGCGAGCGTCACAAGGTGCCTTACGGCGCAACGCTGACCGTCAAGGCCGACCAGACCATCAAGGCGGGCGCGATTCTGGCCAACTGGGATCCGCTGACACGCCCCATCATTACCGAATTTGCCGGCAAGGTGCTGTTCGAGAATGTCGAAGACGGCGTCACGGTAGCCAAGCAGGTTGACGAGGTGACTGGTCTGTCCACCCTGGTGGTGATTGATCCGAAACGCCGCGGTTCGACCAAGGTGATCCGTCCGCTGGTCAAGTTGCTCGATGCCACCGGCAACGAAGTCAAGATTCCCGGCACCGATCACTCGGTGACGATTGGCTTCCAGATCGGTGCGCTGGTCCAGGTGCGTGACGGTCAGGACGTGGGACCCGGCGAAGTGCTGGCGCGTATCCCGATCGAAGGCCAGAAAACCCGCGACATTACCGGCGGTTTGCCGCGCGTCGCCGAGTTGTTCGAAGCCCGTACGCCAAAAGACAAGGGCACGCTGGCCGAAATGACCGGGACCGTGTCCTTCGGCAAGGAAACCAAAGGCAAGGTTCGCCTGCAGATCACCGATCCCGAAGGCAAGGTCTGGGAAGACCTCGTTCCCAAGGAGAAGAACATCTTGGTGCACGAAGGCCAGGTCGTGAACAAGGGCGAATCGATTGTGGACGGTCCGGCCGATCCGCAGGACATCCTGCGCCTGCTGGGCGTGGCCGAACTGGCTCGCTACATCGTCGATGAAGTGCAGGACGTGTACCGTCTGCAGGGTGTGAAGATCAACGACAAGCACATCGAAGTGATTGTTCGCCAGATGCTGCGCCGTGTGGTGGTTGAAAACGTCGGTGACACCAGCTATATCGCTGGCGAACAGGTCGAGCGTTCGGCGCTGCTGGATGTCAACGACGCCCTGCGCGCCGACGGCAAGATCCCTGCCACCTTCAGCAACCTGCTGCTGGGTATTACCAAGGCGTCGCTGTCGACCGATTCGTTCATCTCAGCGGCTTCCTTCCAGGAAACCACCCGCGTGCTCACCGAGGCTGCCATCATGGGCAAGCGCGACGAGTTGCGTGGCCTGAAGGAAAACGTCATCGTCGGCCGGCTGATTCCTGCCGGCACCGGCATGGCCTACCACGAGGCGCGCAAGGCCAAGGACCTGATGGATGACTCCGAGCGTCGCGCCATCGCCGAGTCCGAAGCGGCTGAACTGGAAGCGGTGCATGCCGAAGCCAGTGGCGAAAGTACGGCAGCAGAGTAAGCCGCAAGCCCTCTGCCGCGCCTTGACCAGCGCCTGGCCCCACGCCTGCAAAGGTGTGGGGCTTTTTTTGTTTCTAAGGAAGATGAGCCGATGGTGTTGCCTGCAAATTGGCGAAAATACAGGAAATCCCGGCTACGTGCAGGTATTATCGGCATTTAATGCTATTGAATATATAGCAACTGGCAATTTCAGCCTGTTTTTCGGAAGCGTTGAAAATACGGTTACTCTCGCAGCAAGCCCCGCCAGCCATTGAAAATAGGGCTTGCTGTTTTGTGACCTTCAGCCTCAAGGAATGCTTTTCATGTCCATGCGCACGATTGTGTTTATTGCCCTGTTTGCCGTGCTGGTGTTCTGGGCCGTAGGGGCTTACAACCGGCTGGTACGCCTGAAAAACATCATTTTCAATGCGTTTGCGCAGATTGATGTCCAGCTCAAACGGCGCTATGACCTGATACCCAACCTGGTCGAAGCCGCCAAAAAATACCTGCAGCATGAGCAGGACACGCTGGAGGCGGTGATCGCCGCGCGCAACCGGGCGCGCAACGCCAGCGATGCGGTGCGAAGCCGACCGGGCAAGGCCGACGCCATCATCGCACTGGCCGCCGCAGAACAGGCGCTGGACGGAAGCCTGGGTCATCTGTTTGCGGTGGCCGAGGCCTACCCGGAACTCAAGGCCGACCAGACCATGCGCGAGTTAAGCGAAGAGCTGACCAGTACCGAAAACAAGGTCGGTTTTGCGCGGCAGGCCTACAACGACGCCGTGCTCGACTACAACAACGCGCAAGAGCAGTTTCCAACTCTACTGCTGGCGCGGCTGTTCGGTTTTACGCCGTCGGTGATGCTGCGCGCCACCGAGAGCGCGGTGGAACGCCAGGCTATCCGGATCCAGCTGTAATGGCCCCCTCGCCTGTCGCTCCGCGTACTGCGCTGCCCCCGGAGGGGGCCGCCCCGCCTGCGGCTTCGCAAAGCCAGTTCCGCGGCCGGAACTTGCATGGCCAGGGGCAGTGGGAACTCGTCTTTTCAAGTACCGGCCGCAGGACCGGCTTTGCCGGACTGCAGGCGGGGCGGCCCCCTCGGGGGGCAGGAAGCTACACGCAGTGAGCGACCGTGGGGGCTTGATAGATGCGATTTTTTGATCAACAGGAACAAGCCAGGGCGCAAACGCTGCGTCTGCTGCTGCTGTTTGGCGTAACGGTGATTGCGCTGGTGGTGGCGGTCAATGTCGCTCTGGCGCTGGCCTGGCGCGCGGTGACACCGGGGTTGAGTGGCTACCCGGCCTACTTTTTTGCCGTCAATACCACCGTCATTCTGCTGTTTGTGCTGGGTGGCTGGTGGCTGGAGACCTCGGCGCTGCAGGGCGGCGGCGAAGCACTGGCACGCCAGGCGGGCGCGCGCGAGGCCTGGCCCTCAGTCCGCGATGCCGAGCGGCGTTTGTGCAACATCGTCAGTGAGCTGGCAATTGCCGTCAACATGAAACCACCCCGGGCCATGGTGCTGACACGCCAGCATGGCATCAATGCCTTTGCCGCCGGGTGGGACGAAAGTGACGCCGTGGTGGCGGTCACCCAGGGCGCGCTTGACTGCCTGAGCCGCGATGAATTGCAGGGTTTGCTGGCGCACGAATTCAGCCACTTGCGCGAAGGCGATACGCGCCTGAACATGCGGCTGGCCGGCATGGTGTTCGGCCTGGAGATGGTCTTCAACCTGGGCGCCAGCCTGTACAACGCCGACGACAGGGGAGAGCGTTCCCTTTTGTCGCTGCTGGCTCTGCCGGGACTGGCCATCATGGCGACGGGCTCCCTGGGCTGGCTGGCTGGACGGGCCCTGAAAGCGGCTGTTTCGCGCCAGCGCGAATTTCTCGCCGATGCCCGCGCCGTGCAATTCACGCGCAGCAAGGACGGGCTGGGCGGTGTGCTGCGCAAGGTGGCAGGCGAGCAGACCGGCAGCCGATTGAGCGGCGGCGTGTCGCAGGCCCTGCATCCTTCGGTGCAGCACATGCTGCTGGTGAGCGCCAGCAGTCCGGCGCGCTGGCTGGCCAGCCATCCGCCGCTGGCCGAGCGCATCCGCCGCATTTATGGCCGGCCGATGGGCGCGCTGGTTGCGCGGCCCGATGATCAGGCGCCAACCCGGCCGGACGCCCTGTTTTAATCACACGGAATTCCTGCACGGGTGGCCACGGTCAGTGCCTACTTCGGGTTGCGGCCGGGCTGGTCTAATAGAGGCTGCGCCTTCCGCTTCCGGACGGCTGTTAACCCTGGCTTGAACAAGCTGGTCCTGACGGAACCGATGCAAGAACACCCGACCCAAGTCCCCTCAGCCCAAGTCCCCTTGTGGCGCCAGCTGCAGGGCGCAGCCTCGGTTTTGCTGGCCGTGCGCGATGGCCAGTCCATGACGCCTGCGCTGGAAGACGTCGACGCCCAGTTGCGGCCTGGCGTTCAGGCGCAGGCCTTTCATGCGCTGCGCTGGCTGGGCCGCGCCGAAGCACTGCGCCAGCAGCTCGCCAAACGCCCGCCGCCGCCCGAAGCCGATGCGCTGCTTTGCGTTGCCCTGGCTTGCATGATCACCACGCCGGGCACTGAAGTGTCCTCACGGTCATCCGGCGGAGCTGGTTTTCCTGAAGGCAGCCCGCCAGAAAATTCTGCGCCCGCGACCATTTTGGCGTCTTTGTACACGCCGTACACGCTGGTTGATCAGGCGGTCGAAGCGGCCAAGCGCAGCGAATCCACCCGGCATCAGGCCAGTTTCATCAACGGCTGCCTGCGCCGCTTCCTGCGCGAGCAGGACGCCCTGATGGCGCTGACCGAAAAAAGCCCGCAAGCGGTCTGGAACCACCCGCAATGGTGGATAGACCAGGTGCGCAAAGACCACCCGGCGGACTGGCAGGCGATTTTGCAGGCCAACAACACCCGGGCTTCGCTCATATTGCGAATAAATGAACGAAAAACGACGCAGGTCCAGTATTTACGGTCACTAGCTGCTATTGATATAGAAGCGTCGCCAGCCGGGCAGCACGGCGTCATCCTGGCGACGGCGCGTCCCGTGACTTCGTTGCCCGGCTATGCCGAAGGACATTTTTCAGTGCAGGACGCTGCCGCCCAGCTGGCCGCGCCCCTGCTGCTTGAGGGACTGGCGGCTGGAGACGCCAAAGCCCGGCTCAACATCCTTGACGCCTGCGCCGCTCCCGGCGGCAAAACCGCGCATCTGCTGGAGCTGGCCGATTGCGAGGTGACCGCGCTGGACATCGACGCGCGTCGCTGCGAGCGCATTGCGCAAAACCTGCAGCGCCTCGGCCTGCAGGCGCACATCGTGGTGGGTGACGCCGCCCGGCCGGGCGACTGGTGGGATGGCCGGCTTTACGACGGCATCCTGCTCGACGCACCCTGCACCGCCTCGGGCATCGTGCGGCGCCATCCCGACGTGCGCTGGCTGCGCCGGCCGGGCGACATCGGCCAGCTGGCCGGCATTCAGGCGCGCTTGCTGGCCGCGCTCTGGCCGCTGTTGAAACCGGGCGGACGGCTGGTGTACTGCACCTGCTCGGTTTTCAGGGCGGAAGGCGAGCGCCAGGTACAAACGTTTGTTACGCACCACACGGATGCCGTATTAATGCCGTCACCAGGGCATTTGCTGCCCCAAAGTGGGGTCGGCGCGACAGTCTTCCCGGACAATTTGATGCGTGAGCATGACGGTTTTTATTACGCACTCCTTGAAAAGCGCAACGCCTAGCGCTCGTCGCGCGTTCGCCCGCCTGCTGCTCGGCTTTTGCCTGTGCGCGATGCTGGCACCGGGACAAGGCTATGCGGCTGGCACCGAGATCACCCAGCTGCACGTCGAGCGCGCCGAGGACGGCGTGTTCCTCTCGGCGCTGGTGCGCTTTGAGCTGCCACCTGTGGTCGAGGAGGCCCTGTCCAAAGGGATTCCGCTGTTTTTTGTGGTCGAGACCGATATCTACCGTGACCGCTGGTACTGGACCGATCAGCGCGTGGCGAGTGCTGCCCGCACGCTGCGCCTGGCCTACCAGCCGCTGACGCGAAAATGGCGCGTCAACATCGTGCCGGGGCTCATCACCAGCTCGTCGGGCCTGCGCGCGACGCTGAACCAGAATTATGAAACCCTGGCCGAAGCGCTGTCGGCGATACAGCGCGTTGCGCGCTGGAAAATCGCTGACTCGTCCGAGGTGGAGCCGGAGTCCGAATACGAGATCGGCCTGAGTTTCCGGCTTGATCTCTCCCAACTGCCGCGCCCGTTCCAGATCGGCGTGGCCGGTCAAAGGGACTGGACCATTTCCGCCCAGGTCAAAGAGCGCCTGAAGTTGCTGCCGCCCACGACCGGCATGGCTGCGGAGACTGAAGCGGGGGGTAGCCGGTGAGCATCCCCGGCAATTTGAACGTGCTCAAAAGCAGCGCGGCTTTTCGCTGGACCGTCGGTGTCGGCGTGGGCACGGTGATTGCGCTCGGGCTGGTGCTGCTGTTTTTGCTGACGCAGGCGACCGGCAACCGCGAGCTTTACGAACGCAATTACGCCCTCCTTTTTGCGCTGAACGTGGCGGTCGCCTGTCTCTTGCTGCTGGTGATCGGCTGGATTGTGCTGCGCTTGACGCTGCGCCTGCGCCGCGGCCGGTTTGGCAGCCGCCTGCTGCTCAAGCTGGCAGCGATCTTTGCGCTGGTCGGCCTGCTGCCCGGCCTGATGATTTATGTGGTGTCCTACCAATTCGTTTCGCGTTCCATTGAGACCTGGTTCGACGTGGAAGTCGAAGGCGCTCTGGTGGCCGGCCTGAACCTGGGGCGCGCCACGCTCGACACGCTGGCGGCCGACCTCGCCAACAAGACGCGCCAGGCCGCCACGCAACTGTCGGAAACGCCAGACGCCATGACCGGGCTGGCACTGGAGCGCCTGCGCGACCAGCTGTCGGCCAGCGATGTGGTGCTCTGGAGCGCCTCCGGCCAGTTGCTGGCCAGCGCAGGAGAATCGCGCTTTTTGCTGCAGCCCGAGCGACCCTCGGCGCCACAGTTGCGCAGCGCACGCACCCAGCGCGTCACCACCCAGATTGAAGGTCTTGACGAAGTGATGCCCGGCGGCAATGGTGAACTCGACGCTGGCGCTGCCGGTCCGGCTTCGCCACCGCGTGGCGCCACCAGCGCGCCGCGCGTCAAGGCCATTGCCGTGGTCAACAATCCCAATCTCAACGTGCTGGGTCAGTCCCGCTTTCTGCAGGTGACCGCCGTTCTGCCCGCTGGCCTGGTGGCCAATGCGATTGCCGTTCAGGAGGCCAACCGCCAATACCAGGAGCGCGCACTGGCGCGCGGTGGCCTGCGCAAAATGTACATTGGCACACTAACGCTCAGTCTTTTCCTTGCGGTGTTTGGCGCGGTGGTGCTGGCGGTGCTGCTCGGCAACCAACTGGCCAAGCCACTGCTCTTGCTGGCCGAGGGCGTCAAGCAGGTGGCCCAGGGTGATCTCACGCCCAAGGCCGCGTTGCAGGGCAAGGACGAGCTGGGCGGGCTGACGCGCTCCTTCGCCGACATGACGCAGCAGCTGGCCGACGCGCGCGGGGCGGTGCAGCACAGCATGAGCCAGGTCAACGCCGCCCGTGCCAACCTGCAAACGATTCTCGACAACCTCACGGCGGGTGTCATTGTGCTGGACGTGCGGGGCAACATCCAGTCCAGCAATCCGGGCGCCACCCGCATCCTGCGCGCGCCCTTGGAAGACTTTCAGGGCCAGTCACTTGGCGAAGTGCCGGGGCTGGAGGTGTTTGCCAAGGATGTGCTGGCCCAGTTTGCCGACTACCTCAGCAACAACGCAACGCAGGTGCTGGCGCACTGGCAACAATCGTTCGAGCTCCATGGCGCCGGCCACGGTGCCAGCAACAATGCCATCACATTGATTGCGCGTGGTGCCAAAATGCCAGGCACCGAGGAATATCTGCTGGTGTTCGACGACATCTCCGACATGGTGTCTGCCCAGCGCGCGCAGGCCTGGGGCGAAGTGGCGCGCCGGCTGGCGCACGAAATCAAGAACCCGCTCACGCCCATCCAGCTGTCAGCCGAGCGCCTTGAAATGAAGCTTTCGGGCAAGGTCGGGCCGGCCGAGCAGGCGCTGCTGACGAAATCCGTCAAAACCATCGTCGATCAGGTCGATGCCATGAAGCGGCTGGTCAACGAATTTCGCGACTATGCCCGCCTGCCCGCGGCCGAGCTGAAAGCCCTGGACCTCAACGTGCTGATCGCCGAAGTGTTGCAGCTCTATCAAAACGACAGCTTCGGCGAGCACGCGGTGGTGCCGGTTCATGCCGAGCTTGACCCGAGGGCCCCGCCGATTCAGGGCGACGCGCAGCAGCTGCGTCAGGTGATTCACAACCTGCTGCAAAACGCACAGGATGCCCAGGAGGGCAGGCAAAACGCCAGTGTCACCCTGAAAACCGAGTACTCGGAAACCACCAACCGCGTGCGCCTGACGGTGCGTGACAATGGGACTGGCTTTCCGGAACACATCCTCAAGCGCGCTTTTGAGCCCTATGTCACCACCAAGGTCAAAGGGACCGGTCTCGGGCTCGCGGTGGTCAAAAAAATTGCCGATGAACACGGCGCGCGCATTGATATTTCAAACCGCATGGCCGGCGGCGCGGTGCAGGGCGCGCAAGTATCGTTATCATTCGCAGTTGTGGCCTGACAACACTTGCAGCGCGCAGCTGGCAAAAAGCTTCTACAGGCACACCGTCTCATCCGCAATAACAGGCAGGGCAGCATTCAATCATGGCAAACATTCTGGTGGTCGACGACGAGTTGGGCATACGTGACCTTCTATCGGAAATCCTCAACGACGAGGGGCATCAGGTTGACCTTGCCGAAAACGCCGCGCAGGCGCGCGCCGCCCGTGCCCGAGCGAGGCCTGACCTGGTGCTGCTCGACATCTGGATGCCCGACACCGATGGCGTGACGCTGCTCAAGGAGTGGTCCTCCAGCGGCCTGCTCACCATGCCGGTCATCATGATGAGCGGCCACGCCACCATAGACACGGCGGTAGAGGCCACCAAGATCGGCGCCATGGCGTTTCTTGAGAAACCCATCACCCTGCAAAAACTGCTCAAGGCCGTCGAGCAAGGCTTGGCCAGAACCATCGCTCGTCCCGTCAGCGCGCCCAACGCCGCAGTGCACCTGGTCGACTTCTCGGCCGACGCATCTGCCATGCAAGGCGGCGTTTTAGTCGCACCGATCGACCGCGGCCCGCAAGCCACCCAGAGTTTTCTGCTTGAAAAGCCGCTGCGCGAAGCGCGTGACGAATTTGAAAAAGCCTATTTCGAATTTCACTTGGCCAAGGAAGGCGGCTCCATGACCCGGGTCGCTGAAAAAACCGGTCTGGAGCGTACCCACCTGTACCGCAAACTCAAGCAGTTGGGCGTTGACCTCACGCGAGGCAAGCGCGGCGGCTGAATTTCAGGCCTCGCCGGGCGAGAATCGGCCTTGGGGCTGGTATATACTCCTGTGCTCAGGCCCGGTAGCTCAGTCGGTAGAGCAGAGGATTGAAAATCCTTGTGTCGGTGGTTCGATTCCGCCCCAGGCCACCAGTATCCATGCGCCCCAGCGCCCTTTTCGGGTTCTGGGGCGTTTCTACAATTGCCTCGATTTTTCTACAATTCGGTAGGTAACGCATTGTTACCGTATTGCCTTCGTGCTAGCATGATCACACTTTCAGGGAAAAATCTATGGTGCAAGGTCTTCCGACTAAGCTCAACAAAGAACCATTGATCGAGGCAATTTTCGAGATCCGGTTCACATCTTCGGTGAATGCCTCAGACATCATGCCGGGATTTTTGCATGCAAAGTCAAAGGGCTCAAAGATTGAGCGGCTTCCAATTGGGCAGATACCACGAGAAATTCGGGAGGCTGACCCTCAGCTTGCTCAACAGCCATTAGTTCGCATTCACTTAGACAATTTTTTGGTTTTGGTAGGCGACAAGGCGTTGGCTTTGTCCTGCAAGCTGCCCTATCCTGGCTGGAAGGCTTTCAAAGCTGAAATTCAACAGATGCTTTCATATGTTGAGGATGCAGGCATTGTTGATAAGGTTGAACGGTACGCGCTTAAATATATTGATGTAATTGAGGGATCCTCTGTTGCTGAAATGATAGGGCGGATAAATTTCTCTGTTGAGTTAGGTGGTAACAAGCCCAACTCAACCATTCAGATGCAGTTCGAAGTTCCCAGGGATGAGTTCGTGCATGTCTTGCAAGTTGGCGCTCCAGGTACAGTGACCTTGATAAATGGCGAAGCTCGGCAAGGATTAGTTTTGACGGTAGATACCATTTCTCAGCAGGTTGAGCTTCCTTTGAGCGCTTTAGAAAATGGGTTGTTTTTGGACCGTATTCATGATGTGAATAAGCAGCTATTTTTTGAGTGTCTTACGAATGAGACTGTAAAATTTTTGGATCCAATTTATGACTAATATCATCTTCAAAATGTCGATGGCACCGGCTCTGGCTATGAGTGCGGCCATAGTTCATGCTGGTATGTTTTACAAACCTCCAGAGCAAGAGGTCCACGCACCCATTAGCGGAAAAAACATTACTTTTAGTTCGACTCCAAGCACGGCTGCGGGTAGCAAAGTGCTATACATATCTTCTGGATCTGAAAATTCTAATTATGTGGTGGATCAGCAACTTGCAGGTTTTTATGCAAATTTTGCTGGTTCACAAGTTCGGATGGATGCGGATCTCGAGCTTATTCTTATGGAGAATCTGACAGGTCTCTATTCACGCTCCTAAGCTATGGAGTTGAACGAAGCTTCATTAGCTAAGTACTTTCCATATTACCTTACGGTAGTGGAGAAAAATGGCTTGATGTTGGAACTGAAAAAATGGCCAAATCCTCTTAATTACTATATTTCCATGTATACCGATGAGGTTTTGCAGGGCGATGCTTGGACTCAAGTACCAATAAGAGATTTTGGCTCAGGTGAGATGCATCGGGTGGATGCAGTTGTCTTATCAAATAGTTGTTTAATTGACCCTGCTAATCATCGAGACATTCCTGCAAAAATTACTGTTGCTCCATTAATCGAATTAGCGCGTTATGAGGATTTGCTTAAATCTAAAGGCATTACCCAGTCGCGCATCGATGCTCAAATTGGTGGAATCAAATTGCAACAGGTTTACAACATTGTGTATTTTCCCAAAGGTGCAGGACTCAAAGCTGACATGTTTGTGATGCTTGATGATGCACATTCATTTCCAAGTCAGCATCTCTTGCAGGGTGTTGGAAGCGGAAAGAATAACAAGCTTGCCACTTTGAGTTTGGCTGGATTTTTTTTGTTTTTGTTTAAATTGTCGGCACACTTTTGCCGCTTTCATGAGAACGTAAAGCGGTCAGAGATTCAACCATCAGGATCGATTCCAGGAGGAATGTAGCTGGTCAATTATCGAAGCGGCTTTACCCGTTCTCCTACACGCGATCTGACATAGTGCTCAGTCATGTCTCGGTTCCTATGCGCCAGCAGCTTTTGTGAGTGCGCCAGGTCGCCGGTATCGGTCGCAGCCTTGGCTCGAATATCCCGAAACTGAAAATTCACCTTGGCCAGCGTGCGGGCCTTGTCAAAGCGTGAGCGCAGGGCGCATTGCGTCAAGGGCTGGCCGTTTTCGTCCTGGATTAGATAGGCGCTGATTGCCCGGCGTGGACGCTCGTTGATTCTGGTGATGGTGGACGCTAACTCGCCGGTGATCTCAATGCCCAGACGTGCGCCAGTCTTGTTCTGCACGATCCACAGTGCGCCATCCCGAATATCGGTGCGTTTGAGTTTTAGCACATCAGCTGGGCGCTGGCCGGTCAGCAAGGCTAAGTCCATTGCATCCACGACAGTGAAATGCGCCTGAGCCTTCACCTGGTCAAATTCCACATCGGTGATGTACCTGGAGCGCCCGGTTTCCTTAAAACCCTTTACGCCCTGGCATGGGTTCTGTGTGGCCGTGTATCCCCACTCGCGTGCCTTGTTGAAGAGGTGCGAAAACAGCGCCTTTTCCCGGTTGGCCCGAACCTTTGCAACCTGGCCGCGCATGTCCATGTATTCGCAAATGTGCATGGGCGCAATCGCATCAATCGGAATATGAGCAAACACCTTGAGCAGATTCGCCAGTTCCTTGTCGTTGTCCAGGCGCGTTTGAACGCTCTTGGCCGGGTACACGTCGCGCACATCGCGGCGCGCCACGACTGAAAGCAATTTTGTCGAATCATCTTCTCGCACGCCCTCACGCGGAGCCCAAAGCCATAACGCTTCGGCCCTGTCGCTGGACAGCTTGGTCCAGAGCCAGGGCAAGGTGCCGCTGACGTGATACCAAACCTTGCCCTTTTTGTGAAAGCGTGGCGGGTCGTCGTAGTTACCTTGACGTCGCCGTCCCATCAAGCAGCCCGCATTGCGTTGAAGTTGGGACGAGGCACTGTAGATTCTTGCGCGTCGCAGCCAAGCATTTTTTCAGCGTATCCGCGAGCGACGATAGTGCGTCCACTACGGCTCTTTTCAAAGGGCCAACGATGCTGATGGCGCCGTTGCCCTTTTGTGCCGTTAGCGAGGCGTGCCGGCATTTTTTCGTACGCAGGTTTTGGTCCGAAATGCCGGGCGATACCAGTTGGGCTTGCCATGACCTGGCCCGAAATTTCTTCGACAAAATTGGCCGCTATTTGCCTGGGCATTCCTGTCCCCGTTCCACCAGTCGGAAGGTTGCCCAAAGGTCGCTGAAACTACCAGAAAGGGGTAACAAATTAGCATGTCTGACTCTTGCTCGCTACTGCGCTGACACCACCGGCACACTGACACTGGGCAAGACTGTTCGCCGTGCCGGTGTGCCGGCTGTGTCGGCAGGAACTATCAGTGTGTCGGTTCACCATCACGCTGAATGGTTCGAGATAACTTGCTCTATCAATGGCTAGAAAGCAGGGGAACCCGACGGCCACCAGTGCCCGCTTCGGGGGACGCTAGTTTCCATGATTTTCGAGACTGCTCAGCCGTCGTTCGTGGTGGTCATCTGGTGCCCGAAGCGGTCTGTCAACTTTGTGTGTAACAACCCGTCGACGTGATTTACTGAAGCGGCAAAGCTGACTTTCGCATGTTGGTGCCGACCTGAAATTGACGACAGCCAATCTCAAAGTGACCAGGCTAAATACTTCGATTATCCACAACACGCCACAAAAACTGATGTAGCCAAGTCGTCATTCCCGGGTTGGCCAATCGCCGACGGATTGATTAATTAAGCGCTGGCGTGCAAGCTCAAGAAACAAATGATACATTTGGCAAAAATTATGAATAAGGGATAAATTAATGCAGCACAAGTCGAAGATATCAACCGTTTCACGCGTCGCTTTGCGCATCGCTGCCTTCGCAGCGCTTTACTCCTCAGCCGTCGCCTTCGCACAATCTGCGCCGTTGGCTCCACGCGAGGTGCCCGCTAAGACAATTCCCGTCCCCAACACCGTGAGCCCGGAACTTCAGCAAATCATTGCACAACCTTTGCGCACTGGCTGGAGCACCCCGCCAACCACACCCGAAGGCTGGACGCACCTGGCTGAGTCCACACGCGCGACGGCGTCGCCCAATGTCGAAGCCATGCGCGCGCGTCTGAAGGTGAAGGTCGAGCCGGGAACCCTGGGTGGAGTGAAGATCTACACCGTCACTCCGGAAAAGGTTCTTCCAGAAAACCGAAATCGCATGCTGCTGCAAGTCCACGGCGGTTGCTATGTGTTGAATCCTGCGGAGGCCGCGCTGCCCGAGGCCATGCTTATCGCGGCGATCGGCGGCTACCGGGTGATTGCTGTTGACTACCGCATGCCCCCAGAGGCGTACTTTCCTGGCGCGCTTGACGATGTGATGGCGGTCTACAGAGCGGTGATTGCCAAGACGGACCCTAAGCGCGTCGGGCTCATCGGCACTTCCGCCGGCGGTGCGCTCGTTCTCGAGATGGGCTTGCGAGCCAAGCAATTAGGACTGCCGCTGCCCGGTGCGATCGCGTCCGGAACGCCAATGTCCGACAGCACAAAGACAGGCGATACTTTTTACACGAACGCCATGCTGGACAGCGTCCTGGTGTCGACCGAAGGCTTCTGCGACGCTGCAGCGGCCTTTTATGCCAACGGCCATGACCTCAAGGACCCTTTGATCTCTCCCATATATGGCGACATGAGCGGTTTTCCTCCGACCATCCTGACATCAGGAACGCGCGACTTGCTGCTGAGCAACACGGTGCGAGTCCATCGCAAGCTTCGCAATCTGGGCATTGACTCCTTTCTCCAAGTTTACGAAGGCCAGTCGCATGCGCAATACGGTAGGGATGAGCGAATTCCGGAGAATCGAGAAGCTTTTACAGAGATAGGCATGTTTATGAACGGCCATCTCAAAAAATAAAAATCTCGTTATGCCGCTCGACGATATCAAGTTGAAGGGGCAGCATCGTCAGCTTGATGTCACCCAAGTAGCGGCAATGCGAGCTTTACTGTTGGGTACCACCGAAAGTGCTGCCTGATGCCAATAAACTTTTCCTCGCGCGGGCGTTAGGTTAGTCAACTCCGGCGATGGCGGCCGCCAATTCTTCCGTAATCGTTACCGAAGCGGATGGCAGTTTTTTTGCCGCGCATAATGAACCTAACTTCTTATCCCACCCCGCGCAGTGCCGGGCCTTGTCATGACCCTTGAACCCCAAGCTGCTTACGTTCTCGGCCATCCGGGTGCTTTTGCGCTGCAAATCATCAAGGGCTTTCGCGCCAACCAGGGCTTGTTGCTGGCGGGCGCCGTGGCCTACTATTCCTTGCTGTCGATTGTTCCGCTGCTCATCCTGATTGCCATTGCGCTGTCTCATGTGATTGACCAGTCAACGTTGCTGGAATCGCTGGGCCGCTACATCGGCTGGCTGGCGCCGGGCGAATCCGATTTCATCGTCAACGAGCTGGCCAATTTTCTGGCACACCGGGAGGTCATGGGCTGGGTGTTGCTGGGCACCATGCTGTTTTTCAGTTCCCTGGCTTTCACCGTGCTTGAAAACGCAATGTCGGTCATCTTCCTGCATCGCGTCGCCATCCGGCGGCGCCATTTTCTGATGTCGGCCGTGCTGCCTTACTGCTACATATTTTTTCTGGGCCTGGGTTTCCTGCTGGTGACGCTGGTAGCCGGAAGCTTTCAGGCGCTGGGGGAAAGAAGCGTCGAGTTTTTGGGCTCGAGTTGGTCACTCAGCGGCTTTTCGGGCGTCCTGCTTTACCTGCTTGGCTTGATGGGCGAGATATTCGTGTTGACGTCGGTGTACATGGTGATGCCGGTGGGTAAATTGTCGCTGCGCCATGCACTGATTGGCGGCGTGACGGCTGCGTTGTTTTGGGAGTTGACGCGCCATGTGCTGGTCTGGTACTTTGCCACGCTGTCGCAGGTCGGCGTGGTGTATGGCTCGCTGACCACCGCCATTGTCGTGCTGCTGAGTCTGGAGATTGCCGCCACGCTGCTGCTGCTGGGCGCGCAGGTGATTTCAGAATACGAGCGGATCGGCAGCAGCGAAAAAAATGCCCCGGCCCAACCGATGCAAACCGGATAGCGGCTTTTGCCGGCGTCACATTGGCCCGAACGCACCATTCTAAACAGCAACTTGGCTTTTCGGCCTGCGCTCAATCGGGAACCACCGCCGTCACCTCAATCTCGATCCTGGCGCGATCTTCCACCAGCGCCGCCACCTGAACACAGGTCATGGCGGGGAAGTTCCTGCCCATGACTTCACGGTAAACGACGCCAATTTCCTTCAGGCGGGCGTTGTATTCGACCCGGTCGACGATGTACCAGGTCATGCGCACCATGTGTTCCGGCGCAGCGCCGCCAGCCTTGAGCACGGCGGCGACATTTAGCAGCGTTTGGCGTGTCTGCGCAACAAAATCATCGGTTTCAAACTGCTGACTGGCATTCCAGCCGATCTGGCCACCGACGAAGAGCATGGCGCCGCGCGCCAGCATGCCGTTGGCATAACCTTTGGGTTCGGCCCAGTCGGGCGGCTGAATTCTGGTCATCATGATTTTTCCGGACTGGATTGAAGGTAGGGCAAAAGGGCGTCGCGCAACTCTTCCGGTAGGCGAAGCGCCTTGCCATGCGGCACTTCGGAATAGACCACCACGCTGTCGGCTTTGAGCCTGAGGGTATCGACCCCGCCCGGCGCTTTCGGGCTGGCGTGAATCTCGTAGTGCATGCCCAGACTTGCGCCGCCGATGCGTGTCAGTTCCAGCGTCATCGTGAGTTCTTCACCGTTGCGGCACATGCCGAGGAATTCAGTTTTCAGGTCAACAATCGGCACGCCCACGCCGCTGGCAATCAGGCCATGTTCCGGAAAACCGATATGCGCCAGAAAGTCTTCCTGCACCTCGTGCAGCAGATAAAAAAACTGCGGATAAAACACAATGCCCGCCGGGTCGCAATGGTGAAACCGGACCCGTTTTTTCGTTGTGAATTTCATGACTGGCGCAGCTTGAAGCGTTGCAGCTTGCCGGTTTCGGTGCGCGGCAGTTTGCCCAGAAATTCAATCTGGCGCGGGTATTTGAAGGGCGCGAGCGTTGCTTTGACATGGTCTTGCAGGGCTTTGACCATGGCTGCGTTGCCGATGCACTCGGGCTTGAGCACCACGAAGGCCTTGACGATCATGCCGCGGTCTTCATTGGCCACGCCCACCACGCCGCATTCGGTTACCGCCGGGTGCCTAAGCAGGGCATCCTCGACTTCTGGACCTGCGACGTTGTAGCCTGAGGTGATGATCATGTCGTCGTCGCGCGCCTGGTAGAAAAAATAGCCATCGGCGTCCTGCACGAAGGCGTCACCGGGGTAGTTCCAGCCGTCCCTGACGTAGTTGAGCTGGCGCGCGTCATCCAGATACCTGCACCCGGTCGGCCCTATCACCGCCAGCCGGCCGATGCTGCCGCGCGGCAGCTCGGCGCCGTGGTCATCGACGACTTTGGCGGTGTAGCCGGGGACAACCTTGCCAATGGCGCGTACCTCGCCAGGCGCCGAGGAAATGAAAATGTGGAACATCTCGGTAGCGCCGATGCCGTCGATGATTTCAAGCCCGGTGGCGTCCTTCCACAGTTGCCGCGTGGCGTCTGGCAGGCTCTCGCCCGCGCTGACGCACAGCCGCAGATCGGGCATGCCGAGCTGTTTGGCAAAGGAGGCCATCTGGCGGTAAAAGGTGGGCGCCGTGTAGCAGATGGTCGCGCCGACCTGTCTGACGAGTTTGACCATGGCCTCGGGCGTGTAGGCAATTGACGGGTAATACACCGACGCACCAACCCACATCGGAAACACCAGCATGCCGCCCAGGCCAAAGGTGAAGGCCAGCGGTGGCGAGCCCATCACGATGTCATCCGGTCCGGCTTTCAAAACATGACGCGGCCAGGCTTCGCAGGCGGCCAGCACGTCGCGGTGCGTATGAACCGTCGCCTTGGGCTTGCCGGTGGTGCCCGAGGTGAAGGCCATCATGGCGATGTCGTCAGCCGCAACCGGGCAGGGGCTGAAATTGCCATCTTTTTGTGACGACAAAACGGCCATTGAACCGGGCTCATTCATCAGGTTGAAAGGGATGATGGTCTGCACTGACGCGCCTTGCGCCCTTGCAATCTCCAGTTCTTCCAGCAGCGTCGCATCGCACAGCGCGAGCGCCGGCCGGGCTTTTTCAATGATCTCGCCGAGTTCCTTGGCGCGCAACAGCGGCATGGTCGCGACGGCCACCAGGCCGGCCTGCACCACACCCAGCCAGGCCAGCGCCATGCCGATAGAGTTGCCGCCGCGCAGCAGCACGCGGTTGCCCGGTGCCAGTTTGAAGTCTTCCGTCAGCACCTGGGCAATGCGGTTGACGCGCGCCAGGGCATCGGCATAACTCAGCGTGATTTTGTCCGAGCGCAGCATGGGCCGGTCGGCGTGGCCCATGTTGATGGCCTTGCTGAACAGCACATCGACCAGGTTGGCCTGGTCCGGGATGTCGAGCCCGGGCAGCAGCGAATACACCAGCATGGGCCACTGCCCGGGTGGCGGCAGGCGATCGTGAACAAAACAATCGGTTTGTGCGGAAGGAATGGAGGAAGTCATGATTGCAGTACCGCCTTGCCAATAATGAGTTGCTGAACTTCGGTGGCGCCCTCATAGATGCGCAGCGAACGGATGTCGCGGTAGAGGCCTTCCACCTTGGTGCCGACCATCACGCCCAGCCCGCCATGCATCTGCAGCGCCATGTCGATGACACGCTGGGCGTTTTCGGTGGCCGTCATCTTGGCCATGGCGGCTTCGGCGGTGACCCGAACGCTGTTGCCGAGTCGCTCGCCTTCGTCCCGCAGCCAGGCGGCGCGGTAGGTCAGCAGCGCCGCCGCATCGACCAGCGCGGCCATTTCGCCGAGCTTGGCCTGCGTCAGCTGAAAGTCGCCCAGCGTCTGGCCGAACATCTTGCGTGTCCTGGCGTACTGCACCGCCTCGAACAGCGCGCGGCGCGCCATGCCCAGGGCGGCCCCGGCCACCGAGGCGCGGAAGATGTCCAGCGTCTGCATGGCCAGCTTGAAGCCGCCATGGAGCGCGCCAAGCTGCGCGCCTGCTGCGAGCTGACAGTTGGTAAATTTCAGCATTGCCAGCGGATGCGGCGACATCACGGTGATGTGCTCGCTGCTGTCCAGCCTCGGCGTGCTGGCGTCAACAATGAAGGCGGTGATGCCGCGCGTGCCCGCGGCCGGGTCGGTCTTGACAAAAGTCACGTAGAAGTCGGCGATGCCGCCATTGCTGATCCAGGACTTGCTGCCGTTGATCGACCAGCCGCCTGCCGATGGAGTCGCGCGGGTCGTCATCGCACCGGCGTCCGATCCGGCATCGGCCTCGCTCAGCGCGAAGGCGGCGATTTTTTCACCGCTGGCTACCAGCGGCAGGTAGGCTGCCTGCTGTTCGGGCGAACCCGCCAGCGTGATCGCGCCGCTGCCCAGGCCCTGCATGGCGAACGCAAAATCGGCAAGTGGCGAATGGAAAGCCAGCGTCTCGCGCAGAATCACCAGTGCCCGGGAGTCTAGCCGGTCGAGCGCACCACCCAGAGCGCCGTTCAAACCGGCCGGCACGCAATAACGCAGCCAGCCCTGCTCGCCCAGCAGTTTGACCCATGCCCTGCAGGCGATGCGGTCGTCGCTTTCATCGATCTGCTGCTGCGGAACCCACTCTGCCAGTGCGGTGGCGAGCTGGCGGTGAACGGCATCAAAAAATGGCAGGGCCAGATGGGTCAGAGGAGCTGTCGCGGGTTTCATGTTTTCTCTCTCCAGCAGGGTCGGCAAAGTTCAGTCGCCCCGGAACACCGGTTTTTGTTTGGCGGCAAACGCCTCATAAGCGCGGGTGAAGTCCTGCGTCTGCATGCAGATGGCCTGGGCCTGGGCTTCAGCCTCTATCGCCTGGTCCAGCGTCATGGCCCACTCCTGATGCAGCATGGTCTTGGTCATGCCGTGCGCGAAGGTCGGGCCGCTGGCGAGCTCGTGCGCCAGCTTCTGCGCCGCGCCCAGCAGAGCTTCGGGTTCGTGCAGCGAATTGAAGAAACCCCATTGCAGGCCTTCTTCGGCGCTCATGGTGCGGCCGGTAAACAGCAGTTCCGAGGCGCGGCCGTGGCCGATCAGGCGCGGCAGCAACGCGCAGGCGCCCATGTCGGCACCTGCCAGGCCGACGCGGGTGAACAGAAAGGCGGTCCTGGCCTGAGCCGTACCCAGGCGCAGGTCGGACCCCAGTGCCATCATGGCGCCCGCGCCTGCGCAGATGCCGTCAATCGCCGCCACGATGGGCTGTGGGCACAAGCGCATGGCCTTGATCAGGTCGCCGGTCATCCGGGTGAACTCCAGCAGTTCGGGCATGCTCATCTGGGTCAGGGGTCCGATGATCTCGTGCACATCGCCACCCGAACAGAAATTGCCGCCGGCTCCGGTCAGCATCACGACTTTTACGTCGGTCGCATAGTTCAAGGCGCGAAACAGGTCTCGCAGTTCGGCGTAGGAGTCAAAGGTCAACGGGTTTTTGCGATCGGGGCGGTTCAGTGTCAGCGTGGCGACGCCGCTATCGAATGCGTAGGCGAAGTGCCGCGCCTGATAGCCGGCCAGTGCGTTGAAATGCCCTTGCATGGGGTTGAACTGGCCTATGTAATGCTTCATAAAACTTCCAGTTTGGCTTCGTTGTAGTGTTGCTTGACCTTGCCCAGCAGTTTATGCAGTGACTCGACCTCGCGCGGGTTCAAGCCGTCAAAGGCCGACACGATCCAGGACTCATGCGCACGCGCCATCTCGTCAAACTGCGTGCGGCCGTGGGGTGTCAGGCGCACCCGGTAGGCGCGGCGGTCGCCCTCGACCAGGGCGCGCTCGACCAGACCTTCGGTGACCAGCTGGTCGGTGATGCCGGTGACGTTGCCACCGGTCACCATCATTCGGCGCGACAGCTCGTTCATCTTCAGGCCTTCGGGGTTGCGCTCCAGTTGCGCCATCAAATCAAAGCGGGGCAGGGTGGTGTCGAACTGTTCGCGCAATTGGCTGCGCACCTGCTTCTCGATCAGCTGCGTGAGCGTGAGCATGCGCAGCCAGAGCCGCAGTTCTTCGGGATGTTCGCTGTGGCCGCGTGCTTCCAGGTCCATTTCTCGTTCTTCCTTGTGTGCAGTTAACGCTATATATTTAATAGCAAGTTATATCGGTATTCATTGGACAAGGGGCTATTTTTGCTTTGAAATCTCGCGGTACAGCTGATCCCGGCCGCTAAGGTAGGGCAGCGGCCAGCTGACATGCCGGCTTTGCAGCCTGGCTGCTTCATGCAGCGTCCAGGCCGGGTCGGCCAGATGCGGCCGGGCGATCGCGCACAGGTCGGCACGGCCGGCGGCAATAATGCTGTTGACGTGGTCCACCTCTGAAATCGCGCCAACGGCAATCGTCCGGATGCCGACCTCGTTGCGGATCCGGTCGGCAAACGGCGTCTGGTACATGCGGCCATAGACCGGTTTGGCAGCGCGCGTGGTCTGGCCCGAGGAGACGTCGATGAAGTCGCAGCCGGCGGCCTTGAACAGCCTGGCGATCGCCACCGCATCGTCAGCCGTGTTGCCGCCCGGCGCCCAGTCGTGGGCCGAGATGCGGACACTCATCGGCAGACGCGCGGGCCAGACTTCTCGCATCGCGCTGAACACTTCGACCGGGTAGCGGCAGCGGTTTTCAAGGGTACCGCCGTACTCGTCGCTGCGCTGGTTGGTCAGCGGCGTAATGAAGCTTGACAGCAGGTAGCCGTGGGCGCAGTGCAGCTCCAGCCAGTCAAAACCGGCCTGCACGGCATAGCGCACCGACTGTACGAATCCGGTCTTTATGCGGTCCATGTCGGCGCGCGTCATGGCTTGCGGCACTTGATTCCTCGGGCCGTAGGCCACCGCGCTGGCGGCCAGCAGCGGCCAGTTGCCTTCAACTAGCGGCTCGTCGGGCGCTTCCCAGCCGAGTTGCGTCGAACCCTTGGGTCCGCTGTGGCCCAGCTGCAATCCAATCTTCGCGCCAGTGCCCGATGCATGAACAAAATCAGCAATCCGCTTGAAAGCCAGCATCTGCGTTTCGTTCCACAGGCCGGTGCAGCCTGGGCTGATGCGGCCTTCAGGATCAGGCGAGGTCATTTCGACAAATACCAGCGCGGCACCGCCGAGCGCCCGCGCGCCCAGATGCACCAGGTGAAAGTCCTGCGCCACGCCGTCAACCGCGCTGTACATGGCCATCGGTGAGACGACGATGCGGTTTTTCAGTGTGAGTTCACGCACTTTCAGCGGCAGCAGCATGGGTGGGGGCGGGGTGGCCCCCACGCTCCCCGCTTCGCGTGGTTCGCTGCCCCCCGAGGGGGCCGCTGCGCCTGCGGCCCGGCTGAGCCGGTTCCGCGGCCCTGGCTCGCCTGGAACCTCTGCGGGAATTTCTGGAGCATCTGCGCTTGCCGGGTTCTCGCGCATATTGCTTTGCGCTAGCCACTGCTCGTAGCCCTGCAGCCATTGGGCATCGCGCACACGAAGGTTTTCGTGGCTGATGCGCTGCGAGCGCGTCATCATGGAATAAAAAAACTGCTCGGCCTTCATGGCGCTGTAGCGATTGACGTTTTCAAACCACTCGGTCGAGTTGCGCGCCGCGTTCTGGATCTTCAGCACATCGACCGAGCGCACAGCCTCGTAGGCTTGCAGTGCCTGGTCGGCGTCCGGGTGCGCGGCAAAACAACGCGTCAGTTCAATCGCGTCTTCCAGCGCTAGCTTGGTGCCGCTGCCAATCGAGAAATGGGCGGTGTGCGCCGCGTCACCCATCAGCACGATCGGCAGGCGTTTGCCGTCAATGATTTCGTAATGCACCCAGTGCGCGCACACCACGCGTGGAAAACGGATCCAGATCGCCGAGCCGCGCACATGGGTGGCGTTGTTCATGAGCGCGTTGCCGTCCAGGTACCTGGCAAACAGGCGCTCGCAAAACGCAATACCGTCTTGCTGGCTCATCTGGTCCAGTCCGTGGGCCTTCCAGACCGCGTCGGGGGTTTCGACAATAAAGGTCGAGGTGGTGTCGTCAAACTTGTAGGCATGGGCAGCAAACCAGCCGTGCTCGGTCTGCTCGAAGGCAAAGGTGAATGCGTTAAAGGTTTTGTGCGTGCCCAGCCAGACAAAGCGGCAGTCACGCAACTCAACGTCGGGCTGAAAGGCGCTGGCGTAGCGGTTGCGGATGCGGCTGTTTAGGCCGTCGCTGGCTATCACCAGATCGGCCCGGTATTTGGCGGCCATCGCCTGGTCATCGGTCACGTCGGTTTCAAACACCAGCGCCACGCCCAGTTCCAGGCAGCGCTCTTGCAGGATGTTGAGCAACCGCTTGCGGCCGATGCCGCAAAACCCGTGGCCGCCCGAGCGCACGCTGCGACCTTTGAAGAACATCTCGACGTCATCCCAGTGGTTCAGCGCGTTATCAATCAGCTGCGAGCTGACCGGATCGGCCGTTTTCAGGTTGACCAGCGTCTGGTCAGACAGAACGACGCCCCAGCCAAAGGTGTCGAAAGGCCGGTTGCGCTCAACTACGGTCACCTGATGTGCCGGGTCTTGCAGCTTCATCAGCAGGCTGAAATACAAGCCGGCGGGGCCACCGCCAAGGCAAAGGATGTGCATGAGATGCGTAATTTAAAGATTAATCTTACCTTAATTGTTTATATTTAAACTAAATTAGTCAAGCGAGGCTTTTACCGGAACGGCAAGGATCAGTAAGCGAGTCGCTTGGGGAAAAAGGTGCCGGCGAGGCAGGGCGGCAGGGCTTTCAGGGGGCCTGAAAGCCTGCGGCGCGGTAGGTGAGCACCAGCGTGTCACGCAGCCCGCTTTGCCCTTGCTGGCCGTCAGCCGGGACGATCGGTGTGGTCTCGTGAATCACCCG
>NZ_JABBPF010000018.1 GCF_012927415.1 Polaromonas sp.
CGGCAGCGCTGCCATGGCCTTGCGCAACACGGGAAAGTGCGCCACCGTGCCGGCCATGCCAACGTAGCTCGTACCCGCCGGGGTATCGACCTTGAAAATCTTGCTATTGACCTCGAAACGGTGACTCAGGCGCGTGTCCCCGAAGGTCACCAGGGTATCGGCTGCCATGGCCACCTGCCCTGCTTTCTTCACGACCACCAGAGTGGTCATGACCAGGACTTCTCAGGTGAAACGCTCCGACCAGGCGATCGCAACGAACGGCAATTCCGTTCAAATTCAGCCGCCTCTTGGGGCCGCAAGCTACATGAAGTGACAAGCGCCGGCGCCATATTCACAAAAGCACGCGGCGAAAATCTGCCAGGATCTGGCCCAGGAAGGCATTAAACCGGGCAGCGGCAGCGCCGTCGATCACACGGTGATCCCAGCTCAGCGAGAGCGGCTGCATCAGGCGCGGCTGGAAAGCCTTGCCATCCCAAACGGGCTCGATCCGACTTTTGCAGACCCCCAATATAGCCACCTCGGGCGCATTGATGATGGGTGTGAAATAACGCCCGCCAATGCCGCCAAGCGACGAAATGGTGAAGCATGCGCCCTGCATGTCGGCCGGACTGAGCTTGCCATCACGCGCCTTTTTGGCCAGTTCGCCCATCTCCTGCGAGATCTGCACGATGCCTTTCTTATCGGCATCCTTGATGACAGGCACCACCAGACCGTTGGGCGTGTCAGCGGCAAACGCGACGTTGAAATACTGCTTGAGCACCAACTGATCGCCGTCAAGCGAAGCGTTGAACTGGGGAAATTTCTTTAGTGCAGCCACCGATGCCTTGATCAGGAAAGCCAGCATCGTGATCTTGACACCTGACGTCTCGTTTTCCTTGTTCATCTGCACACGGAAGGCTTCCAGTGCGGTGATGTCGGCATCGTCATGGTTGCAGACGTGCGGAATCATCACCCAGTTTCGGTGCAGGTTGGCGCCGCTGATCTTCTTGATACGCGACATGTCCTGACGCTCGACCGGGCCAAACTTGGCGAAATCAACCTTTGGCCAAGGCAGCAAACCCAATGCCTCACCGCCGCCCGAGGCCGCCGGAGCAATGGCGGTCTGGGCTTTTGTCTGGGCGGCACCGGCCATCACCGCTTGGGTAAAGCTCTTCACGTCGGTTTCGGTAATCCGTCCCTTGGGGCCGCTCCCCTTGACTTCAGCCAGCGGCACGCCCAACTCGCGGGCAAATTTGCGTATTGAAGGAGAGGCGTGCGGCAAATTGCCTTGTGGCGCCGCGGGCTCATGAGCCGGCATCGCAGCAGGCGCTGACGCTGGAGTCACAGGCGCGGATGCTTCGGCGGCGGCGGGTGTCGAGGCAGCCGGTAACGATGCCACCGCAGAGGCTGCCTCTTTCTGCGCCGGAACACCAATGACCGCAGCGGAGCCTTCCAGGATGGCCAGCAAATCCCCGATATTGACGATGTCGCCCAACTTGACCTTAAGCTCCTTGAGTACACCGGCGTGGCTGGAGGGGATTTCCATGGAGGCCTTGTCGGACTCCACCGTGATCAGCGACTGCTCAGCCTTGATGGTGTCACCCGCCTTGACCAGCACCTCGATTACGGAGACGTCCTTGAAGTCGCCGATATCAGGCACGCGCACTTCAGTTGTGCCGCTGACGATGGCCGGGTTAATTGCCGCTGTGGGCGCTGACGCTGCTGGCTGAGTGGGGATTTGCCGGGCCGGTGCCGCTTGCGCAGGCGCTGCAGCAGGTGAGGCTGGTGCAGCGCCTGCGCTTTGCACTTCCAGCGTCAGCACCACCGAACCCTGTTTGACCTTGTCATCGAGCCTGACCTTAAGTTCCTTGACCACGCCTGCATGGCTGGAGGGAATTTCCATCGAAGCCTTGTCGGACTCCACGGTAATCAACGATTGCTCGGCCGCCACGGTATCACCCGGCTTAACCAGCAATTCAATCACCGTTACTTCATCGAAATCCCCAATGTCGGGGACTTGAATTTCTACCAATGCCATGTTGTTGTCTCCGATTGCTTCAGTCTTTGACGAGTGATACGTCGGCAACTTTGGCTACCGGGATTGCGCCCTCTTCACTCAGCGCCTTCAGGGCGGCAACAACGATGTAATGGCGGTTAACTTCAAAGTGCTCGCGCAGCTTGCTGCGGAAGTCGCTCCGGCCAAAACCATCGGTACCCAACACCTTGTATGTGCGACCCTTTGGAATAAAGGAGCGTATCTGCTCGGCAAATGCTTTCATGTAATCAGTCGAGGCCACCACAGGACCGGTGTGCTTTTCAAGTTGCTCGCCCACAAAGGACAGCCGGGGTGCCTCCGCCGGATGCAGCAGATTCCACCGCTCGGTGTTCTGGCCGTCGCGGGCAAGTTCATTGAAGCTTGGGCAGCTCCATACGTTGGCAGCGACACCCCACTCTTTCTCCAGCAATTCCTGCGCCGCAATGGATTCGCGCAAGATTGTTCCAGAACCCAGTAACTGCACTCTCGGCGTGAGTTTGGAGCCTTCCTTGCAAAGGTACATGCCCTTGATGATCTGCTCTTCGGTACCCGCCTTCAGGCCGGGCATGGCATAGTTTTCATTCAGCAGCGTAATGTAGAAGTACACGTTTTCCTGCTTTTCAACCATGCGTTTGAGGCCATGGTGCAGTATGACGCCGACTTCATGCGCAAAGGTTGGGTCATAGCTGACGCAGTTGGGGATCGTGCTCGCCATGATATGGCTGTGACCGTCTTCATGCTGCAAGCCTTCGCCATTCAGCGTGGTACGACCCGAAGTGCCGCCAAGCAGGAAACCGCGCGCCAGCATGTCGCCAGCTGCCCACGCCAGATCGCCGAAACGCTGAAAGCCGAACATCGAGTAATACACGTAGAACGGGATCATGATCCGGTTGTTCGTGCTGTAAGAGGTAGCCGCAGCAATCCAGCTGCACATGCCACCCGCCTCGTTGATGCCCTCCTGAAGTATCTGGCCTTTCTTGTCTTCTTTGTAGTACATCACCTGGTCTTTATCGACCGGGGTGTATTGCTGGCCAGCGGGGTTGTAGATGCCGATCTGGCGGAATAAACCCTCCATGCCAAAAGTGCGCGCTTCGTCAACAAGAATGGGAACCACGCGCGGGCCCAAGGCCTGGTCACGCAGCAACTGCGTGAGAAAACGCACGTAGGCTTGCGTGGTGGATATTTCACGGCCTTCGGCAGTGGGCTCGAGCACGGCCTTGAATGTTTCCAGGGAGGGTACTGTAAAGCTCTCGTCAGCCTTGGTCCGGCGCTCCGGCAGGTAACCTCCCAAGGCTTTGCGCCGCTCGTGCAGATACTTCATCTCCGGCGTGTCGTCAGCCGGCTTGTAAAACGGAATATCTGCCAGTTGACTGTCGGGAATCGGGATGTTGAAGCGGTCACGGAACAACTTGATGTCTTCGTCTCCAAGCTTCTTGGTCTGGTGAACATTGTTTTTTCCCTCGCCGATCTTGCCCATGCCAAAACCCTTTACGGTCTTGATCAGCAACACGCTAGGCTGGCCCTTGTGATTGACGGCGGAGTGAAACGCCGCATACACTTTTTCGGAATCATGGCCGCCGCGGCGCAGGTTCCAGATGTCGTCATCGCTCATCTTGGCGACCATCTCCAGCGTGCGCGGGTCGCGCCCAAAGAAATTTTTGCGCACGTAAGCACCGTCGTTGGCCTTGAAGGATTGATAGTCTCCGTCGTTGGTATCCATCATGATCTTGCGCAAAATTCCCTCCTTGTCCCGTGCAAGCAAAGAATCCCAGCTACTGCCCCAGAGCAGCTTGATCACGTTCCAGCCACTGCCACGGAACTCACTCTCCAGTTCCTGGATGATCTTGCCATTGCCGCGCACCGGGCCATCCAGCCGCTGCAAATTGCAGTTAATGACAAACACCAGATTGTCAAGGTTTTCTCGTGCCGCCAGACCGATCGCTCCCAAGGACTCCACCTCGTCCATTTCACCATCGCCGCAAAACACCCAGACCTTGCGATTTTCGGTATTGGCAATACCTCGGGCATGCAGGTACTTGAGGAAGCGCGCCTGGTAAATCGCCATAAGCGGCCCAAGGCCCATGGAAACTGTCGAGAATTGCCAGAATTCAGGCATCAGCTTTGGGTGCGGGTAGCTCGACAGGCCCTTGCCACCGACTTCCTGACGGAAGTTAAGCAACTGCTCTTCGGTCAGGCGACCTTCTAAATAAGCACGCGCATAAATTCCTGGGGAAGAGTGCCCTTGGATATAAAGGCAATCGCCACCGTGATTTTCACTTTCAGCATGCCAGAAATGATTGAAGCCAGCGCCAAACAGGCTGGCCAGCGAGGCAAAAGAGCCAATATGCCCACCCAGATCGCCTCCATCGGCCGGATGCAACCGATTGGCCTTGACCACCATGGCCATGGCATTCCATCGCATGTAGGAGCGCAGACGCTTTTCAATCTGGATGTTGCCTGGACAACGCTCCTGCTGGTCTGCCTCGATGGTGTTGACATAGCCGGTGTTTGCAGAAAAAGGCATGTCTATGCTTTTCTGGCGGGCATGCTCGAGCAGTTGCTCCAAAAGGAAGTGCGCGCGCTCGGGGCCTTCACTTTCAATCACAGCAGAGAGTGCATCCATCCACTCACGGGTTTCCTGGGAATCTTTATCCAGCACGTCGGCAACGGCGCTCAAATTGGGGGCATCGGTCTGGGTGGTCTCGTTTGGATTGGCAGCCATTTTTGTCTCCTGAGTAACACTAGTTAACCTGCGCCGAAGCTCTTTGAGCCAACACAGGTTGAAGTTGATGGGATGTTTTAAACGTAAATTAGATTTAAGTCTCCAGTTTCTCATAATTTTTTTTTAATTTCAAATTGTGCATTTGAATTTCACATCATAAAAAAAGCAGGGGAATAATGTTTGCTGCAGCGGACGAGATAAAAGGTCTGCGATCTTTTGCCGTCATGAACCTGAATGAATCAGGATGGGTGCGGGGCGGCGTCAGGCATCTCACTTAAACTTCATGTTGCTGCCTATGCCCCAACAACCACTTCCATCCGTCGCCGAAGTTACCGCGCCTTCTATACCGCTGGCCCTGTGGCGCCGCTGGTGGCGCAAACAGTCGCCCTCGAGGCAGGACCGTTTCATAACGCTGGGACCGCTCTTTGCCGTCGTGCTTTTACACGCCCCCGTGGTAGCGGCGTTTGGCTACCTGCGCAATGAAGAGATAGACCGGGAGCAGCCAGCGGTCACCCGCGATGTGGAATACGCCCAACAGCGGCTGCGCCTGCGCCTGCTGGAGCGCCAGGAGCAACTCATGCGCATTGGCCGGGACATCTCCAACAAGGAGATCGACACCGACGAATTCATCAGCCAGGCCGAATCGCTTGTCAACCAGTACCCGGAGCTGATGGCCGTGACCTGGGTGGACAGCAAACGGCGTGTCAAGGTGTCTTATGTCTCACCAAGCGCCAACGCCAGCCAGCTGCGCGCTGCAGGCGAGCAACTTAAGGTGGGTGAAACCGATGGCACCTTTGGCTTGGCGAAAGACCTGCGGCAACCGGTTTACTCTCGTCCGCTGATTGGCAAAGAAAACAATGGCTACAACGCGCCTACCCTGCAGCTGCAAGTGCCACTGGATGATCAGGGCAAATTTTCCGGCGTCATCATGGGTGAATATTCAATTGACGGGTTGCTGCGCTTTGGCGTGCCGACCGAGGTCACGGCCAAGTACGCGGTAGCCCTGATCGACGACAAACAGGTGCTGCTGGCCGGCAACCTGCCGCCCGTTCGCAAAGGGGCAGCCCGCCTTTTACCATGGGCCGAGGGGGCAGCCAAATACGAAATCCCGGTCTCGCCGGTGGGCAATGGCTTGCTGATACGGGCCGAGGGCTACCGCGCGTCTCTGGGCGTAGTGGGAAGCGGTTTCTTCTGGCTGGTCAGCGCACTGAGCGCCCTGACCGTCTGGATGCTTTTGGGCACCTGGCGCCACACCCGGCGCCGCGTACAGGCCCAGCAGGCATTGATTTCAGAAACCAACTTTCGCCGCGCGATGGAAAACTCCATGCTCACCGGCATGCGCGCACTGGACCTGCAGGGGCGGATCAGCTATGTCAACCCGGCTTTCTGCCAGATGACCGGCTTGAGCGAGAGCGAACTGGTAGGCAGCACTGCGCCCTTCCCCCACTGGCCCGAGTCCGAGTTCGAGACCCTGATGGCGCGGCTGGATGACGAGTTGCACGGAAGAACGCCACCGGGCGGCTTCGAGGTCCGGGTCAAACGCAGAAACGGCGAGATTTTTGATGCCCGCATGTATGTGTCGCCACTCATTGATCCGCGCGGCCAGCAAACCGGCTGGATGACTTCCATGACCGACATCACCGAGCCCAAACGTATTCGCGAGGAGCTGTCGGCCTCCTATGAACGCTTCACCACCGTGCTCGAAGGGCTGGACGCGGCCGTGTCCGTGGCACCGCTGGGCAGCGAGGAGCTGCTCTTTGCCAACAGGTTGTACCGGTCCTGGTTTGGCGCGGAAGTCTCGGGGCATGTGAAACTGATTGCCCAGGCGGGCGTTCCAGCCGTGGCACCTAACGAGGACGCGCTGGACGCAGTAGACAGTCTTGCTGGTTTCCCCACCGACACGCTGACCACCGCCCTAACCGCCAACGCCGAAATCTTTGTGCCCGAGCTGGCGAAATGGCTGGAAGTGCGTTCGCGTTACCTCACCTGGGTAGATGGCCGGCTGGCGCAGATGTTGATTGCCACCGATATCTCGCCACGGCGCCATGCTGAAGAGCAGGCGGCCCAGCAAAACGAGCGAGCCCAGACGGCCAGCCGCCTGATTACCATGGGCGAAATGGCTTCCAGCGTGGCCCACGAGCTGAACCAGCCGCTGACAGCGATCAACAACTACTGCAACGGCATGGTGTCACGCATCAAGGACCAGAAAATCAGTAACGAGGATCTGTTGATCGCGCTCGAAAAAACCGCCCGGCAGGCCTGGCGTGCTGGCCAGATCATCCAGCGCATCCGGTCATTCGTGAAGCGCAGCGAACCCAACCGCACATCGTCGGAAGTCGCCACGATTGTCAGCAACGCGATGGAACTGGCTGAAATTGAACTCAGGCGCCATCATGTGAGGTTGAGCCACTACATCGCGGCACGTTTACCCAAAATCATGGTCGATCCGATCCTCATCGAACAGGTACTTATCAACCTGATGAAAAATGCTGCCGAGTCGATTGCCCACGCGCAGCGCTCCACCGCCCAGCGCAGCGTTGAACTGCGCGTGGTGCCCAAAACCATCGACGAGCAGAACGTGGTCGAATTTTCCGTATCGGATACTGGACGCGGCCTGTCCCCCGAGGTCATGACCCGCCTGTTTGAAGCGTTCTATTCCACCAAGGTTGAAGGGATGGGAATCGGGCTGAAGCTTTGCCGCAGCATTGTTGAATCGCACCAGGGAAGACTGGAGGCGGTGAACCTCTACAATAGTGATGAAGTTGTCGGGTGCCGGTTTACCTTCTGGATTCCCGTAGCACCCCTGTTTTCAGCAGATGCGGCTGCTACCGATTACATAGTGACCAAGGATGCTGGCGCTCACTGAAAACTTTGCAAAAAGTTCACTGAAAAAAGTTTACGAAGAAAGTACCGCATGAGCTTGATTCCCAAAAAAGGTACGGTCTATGTCATTGACGACGACGAGGGCGTACGCGACTCCCTGCAATGGTTGCTTGAAGGCAAGGACTATCGGGTGCGCTGCTTTGACTCGGCAGAGACCTTTCTGAGCCGCTACGACGCACGCGAAGTGGCCTGCCTGATTGTCGATATTCGCATGGACGGCATGACCGGCCTGGAACTGCAGGATCGCCTGGTCGAGCGCAAGTCGCCCCTTCCCATCGTTTTCATTACCGGCCATGGCGATGTACCCATGGCCGTGGACACGATGAAAAAGGGGGCCATGGATTTCATACAGAAACCCTTCCAGGAGGAAGCGCTGCTCAGCTTGGTTGAGCGCATGCTGGAACAGGCCAAGGACGCCTTCAGCGACCACCAGCAATCCGCCAGCCGCGACGCCCTGCTCGCCAAGCTCACCTCGCGCGAAGCGCAGGTACTGGAGCGCATCGTTGCCGGCCGCCTGAACAAGCAGATCGCCGACGACCTGGGCATCAGCATTAAGACAGTGGAAGCGCACCGCGCCAACATCATGGAGAAGCTCAACGCCAACACGGTGGCTGATTTGCTCAAAATCGCCCTGGGCTCCAGCGCCCCGAAAGCCTGAGCCTTTAATTGCTATTTTTTTTATAGCTGCTTCTGCCCGTAGTCCCTGGACTAGCGGGCATTTTTACTTGAAAAGCCGAAAAATGACAGCCCAATTGATTGATGGCAACGTTTTGTCCAGGCAACTGCGTACCGAAGTTGCCCGGCGCGCCGCGGCCCTGCGCCAGCGCGGCGTCATTCCAGGCCTTGCCGTGATACTGGTTGGTGAAAATCCCGCCAGCCAGGTATACGTGCGCAACAAGGTCAAGGCCTGCGAAGACAGCGGCGTGCATTCGGTACTGGAGCGCTACCCGGCGACTTTGAGCGAAACCGATTTGCTGGCGCGCGTCGATGCCCTGAACAAAGACCCGGCGATTCACGGCATTTTGGTCCAGCTTCCGTTGCCGGCGCATATTGATGCGCAAAAAGTCATTGAAGCGATTTCGCCTGCCAAAGATGTGGACGGGTTCCACGTTGCCAGTGCCGGCGCACTGATGGTCGGCCAGCCCGGCTTTTGGCCCTGCACGCCATACGGCTGCATGAAGATGCTGGAAAGCATAGGCTACGACTTGCGCGGCAAACATGCCGTGGTCATCGGCCGCAGCAACATAGTCGGCAAGCCCATGGCACTGATGTTGCTGCAAAAAAATGCCACCGTGACCATTTGCCACAGCGCTACTTCGGACCTCAAGGCCATGACGCTGCAGGCCGACGTGATCGTGGCAGCGGTGGGCAAGCGCAAAGTGCTGACCGCCGACATGGTCAAGCCGGGCGCTGTCGTCATAGACGTCGGCATGAACCGCATCCCGGAAGGCGAGCCTGGCGAAGGCAAACTCTGCGGCGATGTGGATTTTGAGGGGGTAAAGGGAGTAGCTGGCTACATCACCCCCGTGCCTGGCGGTGTCGGTCCGATGACCATCACCATGCTGCTGGTGAACACGCTGGAAGCAGCTGAACGCAGCCACGCAATTTAAGCAACAGCGTCGAAATGCAGACGCGGGCGGAAAACCGGCTTCTGCCTAGCCCAAACCTTAATTATTTGCGCCAGAACGCGAAGCCAGCCGCCAAAGCGTGAAAGCAGCGCACAGCCATTGCCCCAGGTACATCGCGCTTCCCAAACCATGCCAGAACCTGAGGTCGCTGCCCAAAGTCCGGGCATTGACGATGCGAGGCGCAATGCCAAACTCGACAAGCAAGGCCAGCAACAGGCCGGCCACGACATACTTCATCGCTGAACTGAGATAGGGCGCAAGAACGGCATCATCCTTCTTGTTAAACACCATCAGAAGCAACATGGCACAGCCAGTGCCCAACCATGTTTGCGCGGTGAACAGTTTGGCTGCCATGGCACCTGCAGCCGAAGGGCTCCCCATATTCATGAACAGCATCGGCACGACGACAAAACCCAAACCGGTCAGGCTACCCCACCAGAGCGCGGCCAAAAAAAGGCCCAACCTTGCTCTCACGAGCGGTTTCTGCTTGTCTCAGGCACCGGATCAACCGGCGACCGCAGAACGACTCGAAGGACCACCAACTTGTCGGGGAAACAACGTAGTATTCGAAGCGAAAAGCTTGGCGGCAACATCTTCAGATGTAGCTTACGCTCACGATTTCATAGCGCTTGATGCCACCCGGCGCTTGCACTTCAGCGCTATCGCCCTCGTCCTTACCAATCAAAGCGCGGGCAATCGGCGACCCGATGTTGACTAGGCCCAACTTGATGTCAGCCTCATCCTCACCGACTATCTGGTAAGTCACACTGTCGCCAGTGGCTTCGTCTTCGAGTTTGACAGTCGAGCCAAACACGACACGGGTTCCGGCTTCGAAAGTGGATGGGTCAATGATCTGGGCTGCGGACAGCTTGCCTTCAACCTCCTGGATGCGGCCCTCAATAAAACCCTGGCGGTCTTTGGCGACTTCGTACTCGGCGTTTTCGCTCAAATCGCCCTGGGCGCGCGCTTCAGAAATTGCATTAATGACCCAAGGGCGCTGAACCGTTTTTAAGTTGTGCAATTCGGCCTTGAGCTTTTCTGCGCCGCGCTTGGTAATGGGAAGGGTTGTCATGTTTTTGTCCTGCAAATGCGAAGCCGCCACCAGTCACCTGGCGGCGGCCTATTAAATCGACGTAGACTTTAGTTTAATGCAAATCGGATGAACTGGACGAAGGGGTTTGACCCCCTCCTCAAGCCGCCTGCGAAGCCAGCTGGGTGTGCAGTTCCTGAATGGAATACACGCTCAGATTGTCCAGGTACTTCATGCCCTCCACCGCCGCTTCAGCACCGGCAATGGTCGTGAAGGTGGTGACGCGGGACAGCAACGCCGAGGTGCGGATCTGCCGCGAATCGGCAATCGCATTACGCCGCTCCTCGACGGTGTTGATGACCAGCGCGATCTCTTTGTTTTTGATCATGTCGACAACGTGCGGCCGGCCTTCAGTGACCTTGTTAACCACGCCGCAGCTTATACCGGCCGCGTTGATGGCCGCCGCCGTGCCTTTGGTGGCGACCAGATCAAACTTGAGCTCGGCCAACGCACGCGCCACTTCCACCGCCCGTGCCTTGTCGTTGTTCTTGACGGTCAGGAAAACTTTTCCGGACGTCGGCAGCTTGGTGCCTGCACCGATTTGGGATTTCACAAAGGCCTCGCCAAATGTCTTACCAACGCCCATCACTTCACCGGTAGACTTCATCTCGGGACCCAGGATCGTATCCACGCCAGGAAACTTGACGAAGGGGAAAACCGCTTCCTTGACACTGAAATAAGGCGGCGTCACTTCATTGACCACTCCTTGTGAAGCCAGCGACTGCCCGACCATGCAGCGCGCAGCGACCTTGGCGAGCTGCACACCGGTGGCTTTGCTCACGAAGGGCACGGTGCGGGAGGCACGCGGATTGACTTCCAGGACGTAGATGACGTCCAGACCGTCAATATGCTGAATGGCAAACTGCACATTCATCAACCCAACCACATTCAGTGCCTCGGCCATGGCGGCTGTCTGCCGTTTGATTTCCAGAACGGTATCAAGGCTCAGCGAATACGGCGGCAAGGAACAGGCCGAGTCGCCGCTGTGAACGCCCGCCTGCTCGATGTGCTCCATCACCCCGCCGATAAAGGTCTTGCCCTTTGAGTCCCGGATGCAGTCCACATCGCACTCGATGGCATCGTTCAAAAAGCGGTCCAGCAGCACGGGAGAGTCATTACTGACCTTGACTGCTTCGCGCATGTAGCGCTCCAGGTCGCGCTGCTCATGGACGATTTCCATGGCGCGGCCGCCCAGCACATAGCTGGGGCGCACCACCAGCGGATAACCCAGCGCGGCGGCTTTTTGGAGCGCTTCAGGCTCAGTGCGGGCTGTGGCATTGGGCGGCTGACGAAGCTTGAGCTCGTGCAGCAGTTTCTGGAAACGCTCGCGGTCTTCGGCCGCGTCAATCATGTCGGGCGAAGTGCCGATGATGGGAACGCCATTGGCTTCAAGATCCAGGGCCAGCTTCAGCGGTGTCTGGCCGCCATATTGCACGATCACCCCGAATGGCTTTTCCTTGTCGACAATTTCGAGCACGTCTTCGAGCGTCAGCGGCTCGAAGTAAAGGCGGTCGCTGGTGTCGTAGTCGGTGGAAACCGTTTCGGGGTTGCAGTTGACCATAATGGTCTCGTAGCCGTCTTCACGCATCGCCATGGCGGCGTGCACGCAACAGTAGTCGAACTCGATGCCCTGGCCGATGCGATTGGGGCCACCGCCCAGCACCATGATTTTTTTCTTGTCAGTCGGCGCCGCTTCGCATTCGCTGCCTTCGGCCTCGTAAGTCGAATACAGGTAGGCGGTATTGGTCTCGAACTCGGCCGCGCAGGTGTCGACGCGCTTGTAAACCGGGCGAACGCCCAGCGCGATGCGCCTTTCGCGAATCGCGGTGTCGGTGGTCTTGAGCTGCCGGGCCAGTCGCCGGTCGGAAAAACCTTTTTGCTTCAGTGCGCGCAGCGTGGCGGCGTCGATCTGGTCCAGTGACGTGGTTTCCAGTTCCAGCTCGATCTTGACGATCTGCTCGATCTGCACCAGGAACCAGCGGTCGATTTTCGTCAGTGCAAACACTTCATCGACGCTCAGGCCCATGGCGAACGCGTCGCCCACATACCAGATGCGGTCAGGGCCCGGCGCGCCGAGTTCCTTTTCCAGCACCTCGCGGTCCTGGGTCTTTTCGTTCATGCCGTCGACGCCCACTTCCAGACCGCGCAGGGCCTTCTGGAACGATTCCTGGAAGGTCCGGCCCATCGCCATGACTTCGCCGACCGACTTCATCTGCGTCGTCAGGCGCGAATCGGCAGTCGGAAATTTCTCAAACGCAAAACGTGGAATTTTGGTGACCACGTAGTCGATGCTGGGCTCGAAGCTGGCCGGCGTGGCGCCACCGGTGATCTCGTTTCGCAGCTCATCGAGCGTGTAGCCCACAGCAAGCTTGGCAGCCACCTTGGCGATCGGGAAACCCGTGGCTTTTGAGGCCAGCGCCGAGGAACGCGACACGCGCGGATTCATTTCGATCACAACCATGCGGCCGTCGTCCGGATTGATGGCGAACTGCACGTTGGAGCCGCCGGTATCGACGCCAATTTCGCGCAGCACCGCCAGGCTCGCATTGCGCAAAATCTGGTATTCCTTGTCGGACAGCGTCTGGGCCGGCGCTACGGTGATAGAGTCGCCGGTGTGCACACCCATCGGGTCCAGGTTTTCAATCGAACAGACGATGATGCAGTTGTCCGCCGTGTCGCGCACCACTTCCATCTCGTACTCTTTCCAGCCGAGCAGCGACTCTTCAATCAGCAGCTCGCTGGTCGGCGACGCTTCCAGACCACGCTTGCAGATTTCCTCGAATTCTTCCGGGTTGTAAGCAATGCCGCCACCCGTGCCGCCCAACGTGAAGCTGGGGCGGATCACGGTCGGGAAACCCAGCGTTTTTTGCACGATCCAGGCTTCGTCCATGTTGTGCGCGATACCTGACCGAGCCGAACCGAGGCCAATCTTGGTCATCGCGTCCTTGAACTTGAGCCGGTCCTCGGCCTTGTCAATGGCTTCGGGCTTGGCGCCGATCAGCTCGACGTTGTATTTGTCGAGCACGCCGTTGCGCCACAGATCGAGCGCGCAATTGAGCGCAGTTTGGCCGCCCATGGTCGGCAGGATCGCGTCCGGTCGCTCTTTGGCGATGATTTTCTCCACCGTCTGCCAGGTGATGGGCTCGATGTAGGTGACGTCGGCTGTTGCAGGGTCGGTCATGATGGTGGCCGGATTGCTGTTGATCAGGATGACCTTGTAGCCTTCCTCGCGCAGCGCCTTGCAGGCCTGCACACCGGAATAGTCGAATTCGCAGGCCTGGCCAATGATGATCGGGCCGGCGCCGATGATGAGGACTGATTTGATGTCTGTGCGCTTAGGCATTTTTCTTCTCCGCAGCCTGTTCCATCAACGCCGTGAAGCGATCGAACAAATATGAAATATCGTGGGGTCCGGGCGATGCTTCAGGGTGGCCCTGGAAACAGAACGCCGGCTTGTCGGTGCGTGCCAATCCTTGCAGCGTGCCGTCGAACAGGCTGATGTGGGTCGACCGCAGGTTGGCGGGCAACGTTTTTTCATCCACCGCAAAACCGTGGTTCTGGCTGGTGATGCTGACGCGGCCCGTGTCGAGGTCTTTCACCGGATGATTGGCGCCGTGGTGGCCGAACTTCATCTTGAAGGTTTTGGCGCCACCGGCCAGCGCCATGATCTGGTGGCCCAGGCAGATGCCGAAAGTCGGGATGCCGGTTTCTATCAGCTCGCGAACCGCTTCAATGGCGTAGTCGCAAGCCTGCGGATCGCCCGGGCCGTTGGCCAGGAAAATGCCGTCAGGCTGGAGCTTGAGCACATCTAGCGCAGAGGTTTGCGCCGGTACCACCGTGATCCGCGCACCGCGCTCGGCAATCATGCGCAAGATGTTTTTCTTGACTCCGAAGTCATAGGCGACCACATGGAATTTTGGCGTGATCTGCACACCGTAACCCGGCTTGCCATTGCTGTTCAGCAGCTTCCACTCGGTCTGGGTCCATTCGTAGGTCTGCCTTGTAGAGACTACCTTGGCCAGGTCCAGTCCATCCATGCTGGGCGCCGCTTTGGCCGTCGCAACGGCGTTGTCGATGGCCAACTGGCTGACGGCCTCGCCACGCGCCAGTGCCACGATGCAACCATTTTGAGCACCGTAAAGCCGCAGGTGACGCGTCAGCTGGCGGGTATCAACCCCTGCAATTGCGACGATATTTTCCTTGTCCAGATATTCGGCCAAGGTCATGGTCATGCGAAAGTTCGAGGCGATCAGCGGAAGGTCTTTGATGATCAGGCCAGCGGCATGAATCTTGCCGCTTTCGACGTCTTCGGCATTGATGCCGTAATTACCGATATGCGGGTATGTGAGGGTAACGATCTGCTGGCAATAGCTTGGGTCCGTGAGGATTTCCTGGTAGCCGGTCATGGCAGTGTTGAACACCACCTCGCCGATCGTGGAGCCAGCAGCTCCAATCGAATTGCCAACAAAGACCGTGCCGTCTGCGAGCGCCAGGATGGCGGGAGGGGAAATTCCCTTTAGAGACAAAAGCACTGGGTTCTCCGGTTGTTTACGGTTCGCCCAAGCGTGCACAAAAAACGTCTCTTTAGACTTTTGCAGGCTGCTTTTGTGAGGGGGTTTGGCTTTGTATGCGCTTGGGCGAAGCTGTGTTTTGAAAAGCCATCGATTATAGCTTGCTGAATATTGCCCCCACGCCTGTCGCTGCGTTTACTGCGTTGCTCTGCGAGGGCACTGACCTTCATTGACGCTGTCCGGCGCGGCGGTCGCGTCGACCTCCCGCTTTTTACCGGGCTGCGATCGGTTGCCGGGCCTGCGCGCTCGCATAGAGGCAGATGGCTGCTGCAGCGGCCACATTGAGTGACTCCTCGCCGCCGGGTTGCTCGATACAAACCTTCAAGTGCGCTCTGGCCATCAAATCGTCACTGACACCCTGCCCTTCATGACCCAGCGCCCAGGCGCACGGCATGGGAATGGCCTGCTGGTGCAACGAACTGCCCTCGTGCGAACTGGTGACAACAATCGGCACCGACAGCGCCGCCAGTGCCTCAGGCTCGACACCTTCGACCAGCCGCAGGGCAAAATGCGCGCCCATACCGGCGCGCAGCACCTTGGGCGACCACAGCGCGGCCGTTCCCTTGAGTGCTATGACCTGGCTGAATCCGAAGGCGGCGGCGCTGCGCAATATCGAGCCGACGTTCCCTGCATCCTGCACGCGGTCCAGAATGACTGACGCTGCATCTGCTTGTAGCTGGGCTGCAGGGGGAAGTTCCAGTACAAAGCCCATTCCTGCAGGCGATTCCAGGCCGCTAATCTCGGGCAGCAACGCGTCGGCAATCACTATGTTTTTTATAGCAGAAAGTGCCCATTCTTGCTGGACATGAGGCCAAAAAGACGCCGAAAACACGGCCAGCAACGGTTTCAGGCCGCGTGCCAGCGCCGCACGGCACAAATGATCACCCTCCAGCCAGACCCGCGCCTGCTTGCGGTAAGCGGTGTTGTCTTGCGAAAGCTTGCGCAATTCCTTGATGAGGGCGTTGTCGCGCGAAGTGATATGGGTGACAGGCACGGAAAACCCGCCGCTCATCGCAAAACCTCCGCAACCGGCGCAAAAGAACGCCGATGCTGCGGGCAGGCGCCGTGTTCACGCAAGGCAGCCAAGTGCTTTGCCGTGCCGTAACCCTTGTGTCCGGCAAAACCGTATTGCGGGTATTCGAGGTGAAACTCGGCGCACCAGCGATCACGGTACACCTTGGCCAGAATCGAAGCGGCCGAAATGGCTGGCACCAGCGCATCCCCCTTGACGATCGCCTCAGCAACCATCACCAGCGTTGGCAATCGGTTGCCGTCGACCAGCACCTTGTTGGGCTTAAGCCGCAGGCCCTCAACCGCCCGTTTCATGGCCAGCAGGGTGGCCTGTAAGATATTCAGCGCATCGATTTCTTCGACCGTTGCCAGCGCGATAGAGCAGCACAACGCCTTGGCCTGAATCTCGTCGTAAAGCTTTTCGCGCCGCAAGGCAGAGAGTTTTTTGGAGTCAGCCAGCCCCTTGATGGGATTCAAGTCATCGAGAATGACCGCCGCCGCCACCACCGGCCCAGCCAGCGGCCCCCTTCCGGCCTCGTCGACACCGGCCATCAACCCGGAAGTTTCCCAGGAAAAAACCGTTTGCTCAAGTTTCAAGAATTTTCTGGATTGCATCGGCGGCCAGTCGGGAAGTGTCTCGCTGCAGATCTTCATGCAGCTGGGTAAAGCGTTGTTGGACGGCCACAATTTTGTCAGCTGCCGCAGATTTTGCCTCAATCCATTGCAGCAATGCCTGCGCCAGCGCTCGGGGTGTCGCCGCCTCCTGCAGCAACTCTGGAACGACAAAATCCTGGCAAAGAATGTTGGGCAGGCCAACCCAGGGCTGTAACTGCTTGCGCCGCATGATCTGCCACGACGGCCAGTTCATGTTGTAGGCAATCACCATTGGCCGCTTGAACAAGGCGGCCTCCAGGGTGGCGGTGCCGCTGGCGATCAGCGTGACATCACAGGCAGCCAGCACGGTATGCGACTGGCCTGCCACAATCTGCACAGCAGAGCGGATGCCAGCTTCTTCGGCCAGCCGCTCGATCAGGCTTTTCAGCGCAGGAATCGCGGGAACTATGAATTGAATAGCTGGGTGTTCCCGTTTTACGATGGCTGCAGCCTGAAAGAACCGCATAGCCAGATATCGGATTTCCGACTTCCGGCTGCCTGGCAAAATGGCGACCACCGTGTCTTCGTCGGACAAACCCAGCACGCGCCTAGCCGCTTGGCGATCGGGGTGCAGTGGGATGACATTGGCCAGCGGATGGCCTACATAAGTCGCGGCAATACCGTGCGCAGACAGCAAGGCTGGTTCAAACGGGAAAATGCACAGCACATGGTCCACGCTGTGCTTGATTTTCTCGATGCGGTCGGCCCGCCAGGCCCAGATGGACGGACAGACAAATTGAACTGTTTTGATACCTTCGGCCTTAAGCGCCGCCTCAAGACCCAGATTGAAATCAGGCGCATCGACGCCGATGAAAACATCGGGGCGCTGGCCAGGCCCATTTAAGAGCCGCTTTTTCAATTGGTTGCGGATGGCGAGGATTTCATGGTAGCGGCGCAGCACATCCAGACCGAATCCGTGCACAGCCAGTTTGTCGCTCGGCCACCAGGCCTGAAAACCGCGGCTCGCCATGTGCGCGCCGCCGATGCCGCGAGGCGCCAAGTCTGGCCAGCGCGCTTTGAGGCCGTCGAGCAACAGGCCCGCCAGCAGATCGCCCGAGGTTTCGCCGGCGACCATGGCGATGTCTGGCGCCACCTGACCACGAAGGCGCAAAGCAGTTGGTGCTGCCTGCATCGCCGTCCTAGCGAACAATACCGCGCTGCGGCGAAGCGTGCTGTAAAAATGAAAGCATCATCTGCACGTCGGGCTCCGACTGCGGATGCTTTTGTGTCAATTCAGCGATTCGCAGCTTGGCCTGCTCCAGCGTCAGATTGTCGCGGTAAAGCGCCTTGTGCATGGCCTTGACGCCCGCAATCCGATCGACCGAAAAACCGCGCCGGCGCAGGCCTTCAAAATTCATCGACCGCGCTCCGGCCGGCTGACCCTGGCACATCACAAAAGGTGGCAGATCGGCCAGCAATACCGAAGAAACAGCGGTGAAACTGTGCGCGCCCACGCGCACAAACTGATGCACACCGGTAAAGCCGCCCAGGATCACCCAGTCGCCAATCTGCACATGGCCGCCCAATGTCGTGTTGTTGGCAAAAATCGTGTTGTCGCCCACCACGCAGTCATGCGCGATATGCACGTAGGCCATGATCCAGTTGTCATTGCCCAGGCGCGTCATGCCCTGGTCTCCGGGGGAGCCGATGTTAAAGGTGCAAAACTCGCGGATGGTGTTGCGGTCGCCGATCACCAATTCACAGGGTTCCCCAGCGTATTTTTTGTCCTGGGGAATGGCGCCAAGCGAGTTGAACTGGAAAATCCGGTTGTCACGGCCGATTGTGGTGTGGCCTTCAATCACGCAGTGCGCACCAATGGTTGTGCCAGCTGCTATCCTGACATCCGGGCCGATCACCGTAAAAGGGCCCACGCTGACCGAACTGTCGAGTTGGGCAAAAGAATCGACAAGCGCGGTCGGATGGATGCCTGACAATGCAACTGACGAAGTCATGGCAACACTCAACCAACCCTGCGCATAGTGCACATCAGTTCGGCTTCGCAAGCAATCTGCTCGCCGACCCTGGTGACACCCTTGAACTTGAAAATACCCGCCTTCATACGCAGCAGCGACACATCCATGATCATCTGATCACCAGGCTCGACGGGTCGCTTGAAACGCGCACCGTCGATGCCGGCAAAGTAGTAAACGGTTTTGTCATCGGGCGTCACGTCCATCGTGCAGAAGGACAGCAAAGCCGCAGCCTGCGCCATGGCTTCGAGCATCAGGACGCCCGGCATCACGGGGCGATGCGGGAAATGACCCATAAAAAAGGGCTCGTTGATCGTGACGTTTTTAAGAGCCTTGATACATTTTCCAGGCTCGATCTCAAGCACCCGATCAACCAGCAAAATCGGATAGCGATGCGGTAACAACTTGAGAATCTGGTGAATATCCATCATGATTTTTCTTCTGGGCTGGCCTGCAACTGCAGGAGGGATTTTTCAGTATGTTTGAGTCGTTCACGCAAGGCGTAAAGTTGCTTGAGCGTGGCCGCGTTTTTTTCCCAGGCGGCATTGTCGTCGATGGGGAAGAGGCCGGTGTAGTGGCCGGGCTTCAAAATGGATCGGGTAACGATGGAAGCAGCTGACACATGCACGCCATCGGCCAGATGCAGATGGCCCAGAACGATGGCGCCGCCACCGACGGTGCAATGCGCGCCTATCGTTGCGCTACCTGCCACGCCCGCGCAGCCCGCCATCGCGGTATGCTTTCCAACGCGCACGTTGTGACCAATCTGCACCAGGTTATCGAGCTTGACGCCATCTTCCAGCACCGTGTCCTGCAACGCACCCCGGTCAATGCAGGTGTTGGCGCCAATCTCCACGTCATCACCTATCCGGACGGCACCAAGCTGCTCAATCTTGACCCACCGTCCGCCGTTCGGAGCGAAGCCAAAACCGTCAGCACCAACGACCGCGCCCGGATGAAGGATGCAACGCTCGCCGATGCTGCAGCCATCGGCGACGGTGACGCGCGCAGACAGGCGGCTTGCCGCACCAATGACGGCATTGCGTCCGATAACACAATGCGCCGCGATGCGCGCGCCCTCGCCAATCACGGCGCCCTCCGCGATGCAGACAAATGCCCCGATAGCGACGCCGGACCCCAGCGTGGCACCAGGATCAATCAACGCGCTGGGATGGATGTGCGCTTCCGAATCCGGGAAATGCTGACGTTTCCAGAATTGCGTCACCAACGCAAAGTAATAATAGGGGTCGTCCACAACAATGCAGGCGCCACGGTTCACGGCGGCTTCTCGCGCAGAAGGCGCGACCACCACGCAACCCGCAGCAGACTGCGCAAGCTGGCTGAGATATTTCGGATTGCTGAGAAATGTCAGGTCGTGGGGGCCGGATGCCTCCAGGGTGGACAGATGCTCAATCTCCAGTTCCGGGTCGCCCACCAATTCAGCAGGGGCCTTGCCCGCCAGGGATTGAACAATAGCGGCTAGACGGAGCGTCACACTGCGCCCGCCATTTCCACGCTTGTTCGACTGCCGAACACCCGCGATCAACGGCCGGCGTTCAGCGCCTTGATCACCTTGTCGGTGATATCGTGCTTGGGGTTAACGTATACCGATTCCTGCAGGATCAGGTCGTATTTTTCAGATTCGGCCAGCGTTTTAACGACCTTGTTGGCACGTTCAATCACCTGCTGAAGTTCTTCATTCTTGCGGGCACTGAGATCTTCCTGAAATTCGCGACGCTTGGTCTGGAAGGTCCGATCCTGATCGACCAGTTGCCGCTGACGCACGGTCCGCTGACTTTCTGCCAGTGTAGGAGCCTCTCGCTCGAATTTGTCAGACATCGTTTTCAACTGGGCACCAAGATCGGTCAGCTCTTTTTCGCGCTTGCTGAACTCCTGCTCCAGTTTGGTCTGGGCGGCCTTGGCCGAATTAGCTTCGCGGAAAATGCGGTCCAAATTGACCACCCCCACCTTGAACTCTTGCGCACTGACGGAAAAGGCGGCCAGTGCAATAACAAGGCCCAAGGCGATTTTGTTTGAAAAGTTTTTCATTAGAAAGAGGTACCGATCTGGAATTGCAGGCGTTCGATTTTATCGCCTGCTTGTTTACGTAGAGGCACTGCATATGCAATGCGAAGCGGTCCGACGGGTGAAATCCAGCTGATGCCAAGGCCGGTAGAGGCTCTGAGGCCATCCGGACCACTCAGCTTGTAGCCATCCTTAAACACATTTCCGGCATCAACAAAACCGTATAAACGCAAGGTTCGGTCATTTCCCGCACCCGGGAACGGAGCGATGAGCTCTGCGTTGAGGGTCAGTTTTTTGGACGCGCCGACGGCCAGGTCTGAGGTGTCGCGGGGGCCCAGGGAGCCCTGCTGGAATCCGCGCACCGAGCCAAGACCACCCGAGTAATAGTTCTTGAAGAGCGGATAGGGCTGACCGTTAAGGCCCTTGCCCCAGCCCAACTCACCATTCAGGGCAACCGTGAATTGCTTGTTAATCGGTATATATTGCTGAATCTGGTAGTTGGCGCGTACAAATTTGATGTCGCCAGCAATGCCCCAGTCGCCGTAAACACGCTGATAACGCCCCGAGGTGGGCACCAGTGCGCTGTCCCGGCTGTCTCGCGACCATCCCACAGTCAGGGGAACGGAGTTGCTGGTGAAACCAAACTGTTTGGCGTAGTCCTGGTAACTGACGGGAAGGAGTGTTCCGGGCACGATCGTCAGGGATTCATAACCGGTGCCGAAATAAACCGTATCCGTTTCTGTAAAAGGAACCCCAAAACGAATGCTGGCGCCTTTGGTTCTAAGCTGGTAGTCACCGCCCTGCCCACTCAGGGGCGTAGATGTGCGGTAGTAGACATCGATGCTCCGGGAAATCCCGTCAGCGGTAAAGTAAGGATCAATGGTGCTCAAAACAAGCTGGCGATTGGACCGGCTGGTGTTAACTTCAACGCCCAGATAGTTACCCGAGCCAAACACATTTTCCTGCTTGACGCCAAACATCAGGGAAACGCTGTCAGCACTCGAATAGCCGGCGCCGAGCTGCAGATTTCCTGTTGGCTTTTCAACCACGTTCACCGTCACATCGACCTGATCGGCGGTGCCCGCCACCTCTTGGGTATCTACATTGACTTCATTGAAGAAACCCAAACGGTCCACGCGATCACGGGAAAGGCGGATTTTGTCACCGTCGTACCAGGAGGATTCAAACTGTCGGAACTCGCGGCGCACTACCTCATCGCGCGTGCGGTTGTTGCCCGCCACATTGATGCGCCGCACATAAGCCCGGCGCGAGGGTTCGGCCTGTAGCACAAAGGCCACCCGATTGTTGACGCGGTCAATCTCGGGCGTAGCTTCCACTTTTGCAAAGGCAAAGCCAAAGGTTCCGAAATAGTCAGTAAACGCCTTGGTAGTTTGAGCCACCTCATCGGCGTTGTAGGGCTCTCCGGCCTTGATCGCCACCAGCGACTTGAACTCTTCTTCCTTGCCGAGGTAGTTACCTTCAAGCTTGATGCTGGATACGACAAAACGCTCGCCTTCCGTAATATTGACCGTGACGGCAATGCTCTGTTTGTCGGGAGAAATAGCCACCTGGGTTGAATCGACCTTGAACTCAAGATAGCCCCTGGACAGATAGTAGGAGCGCAAAGTTTCGATGTCCGCATTGAGTTTGGTGCGCGAATAACGGTCCGATTTTGTGTACCAGCTCAGCCAGCCGCCAGTGTTCAGGTCAAATAACCCCAACAGCGTTGATTCACTGAACACCTTGTTGCCGGTGATGTGAATTTCCTTGATTTTTGCGACATCACCTTCAACCACGCTGAAGGTCAGGTTCACGCGATTGCGCTCAATCGGTGTCACTGTCGTGAGCACTTCAACACCGTACAGACTCTTGTTGATGTATTGCCGCTTGAGTTCCTGCTCGGCCTTGTCTGCGAGCGCCTTGTCAAACGGCTGGCCGTCAGCAACGCCTGCCTCGCGAAGCGCCTTTTTCAGCACCTCCTTGTCGAACTCTTTGGTTCCGACGAAGTCCACGTCGGCAATCGTGGGTCGCTCCTCAACAATCACCACCAGCACGTCACCGTTGACCTCCAGGCGCACGTCCTTGAACAGGCCGAGTCCGAACAGGGCCCGGATTGCTGACGAACCCTTGTCGTCGCTGTAGGTTTCACCAACGCGAAATGGCAATGACGCAAATATGGTTCCGGGCTCTACACGTTGCAAACCCTCCACACGGATGTCGCGTACCGTGAAAGGATCAACCGCCCAGGCAGAATTGGCAACCAGCAAACCGGAGGCGATGGCGCAGACGGCGCGAACTTTTAATCGAGTGAATTGCTTTTGCATGAAATGGTTGGAGTTAGCCCACAAGCCGGGTTACATCATTGAAAAGGGCAATAGACATCATGCCCAGCAGGATAACAACGCCACCGCGCTGCAACCGGTCCATCCAGACGTCAGATACGCCGCGACCGGTAACCCCTTCCCAAAGATAATACATCAGGTGCCCGCCGTCCAGAACCGGCAGCGGGAGTAAATTAAGAACCCCAAGGCTCACGCTGATGAGTGCGAGAAACACAAGGTAAGCTGACCAGCCAAGGCTTGCCGATTTGCCGGCGTAATCGGCGATCGTGAGTGGCCCGCTCAAATTTTTAAGCGAAGCTTCCCCGATCACCATTTTCCCCATCATCCGGAGCGTCAAAACAGATACTTCCCAGGTGTGCTTTGCACCCTGAACCAAACCCTCCAGAGGCCCGTAACGCACCATTACAAATTCAGGAGGCGCGCCGACAAAAGCGCCTATCCGCGGCATGAGGGTGCTGCCTTCCTGCTTGAGTTCAGGCGTGAGCTGCAGTTCCAGAGCCTGCTTGTTGCGCTGCACTTGCCAGGTTTGCGGTGCAGCCAAAGGCTTGGCGCTGCCACCCGCAGATGGCACAGAGCCACGGATGATTTCTCTAAGCTGCTGCCCGTCGACGACCGCGATGTTGCCCACACGCTGGACAACATCACCCGCCTGCAAACCGGCTTTTTGAGCAGCACTGCCCACCATCACGTCGCCTATCACGGGCTTTGTCCATGGTCCGGCAATGCCGATTTTTCGGAATAACTGCGCATCCGCTTCGGCGGCACCGAGCCGGCTGAGTTGCAACTGAACGGTTCGTGAAGCGCCCTGGGTTTCACCGCCGAGCACAAGTTGTACGTCGCGGCCATCCAGGGCGCCCTGCGTGAGCCGCCAGCGCAGGTCCTCAAACGAGCGGACGGTCTCAAGCGCATCACCTTCGAAGGCAGCCTGCAAGACGGTTTCGTGACCGCGCAGGCCCGCGCTTTCGGCCAGTGAACCAGCCACCGGACTGGCCAGGATGGCCTTGGGTTCCTGCGTGCCGCTCCAGTTGACAACAGAATACAAAAGGACCGCCAGCAACAAATTGGCTATCGGGCCGGCCGCGACCACGGCTGCGCGGGACTTCAGCGGCTGGGTGTTGAAAGCCAGATGCCGCTCGGCCGCATCCACCGGCGCTTCCCGCTCGTCGAGCATCTTGACGTAACCACCCAGCGGCAGCATGCCGATGGCAAATTCGGTCGATTTGTTCTTGAGTCGCCAGGTGTAAACGGGTTTGCCGAATCCGATGGAAAATTTCAACACCTTGATGCCGCAGGCCACCGCCACCCGGTAATGGCCATACTCGTGCACGGCGATCAGGATGCCAAGCGCTACAACAAAAGCAAGCAATGTCAGCATGTCAAAGTTCCAGATTTTTCGCGATTCGGGAGGCAACGATGCGCGCTTGGGCATCGATGGCAAGCAGACTTTCAAAGTCGTTCACTTCAGAAACAGCAACAGCGCTCAAAGTTGCATGGTTTACATGATGAATATGGTCAAACCTGATTCGCTTGTCAAGAAAAGCGGCGACGGCCACCTCGTTTGCGGCATTGAGCACCGCCGTGCTTCCGACGGGCGCATTCAGCACCTCCCAAGCGAGCGGCAAACCCGGAAACCGGAGGTCATCAGGCAGCTCGAAGGTCATGCTGGTCATGGATTTGAAGTCCAGCGCTTTGGCGCCGGAGCTGATCCGGTCCGGCCATGCCAGGCCGTAGGCAATGGGCACACGCATGTCAGGCGTCCCCAGTTGCGCCACTACCGAAGTGTCGCGGTATTGCACCATCGAGTGGATGATGCTTTGTGGGTGAATCACCACCTCGATTTGCGCTGGTGTCAAACCAAAAAGGTATTTGGCTTCAATGACTTCCAGCGCCTTGTTCATCATGGTCGCCGAATCGACCGAAATCTTGCGGCCCATCACCCAGTTCGGATGCGCGCAGGCTTCGTCCGGGGTGACCTGGCGCAGGCTACCCGGCTCGCGGGTGCGAAACGGACCGCCCGAAGCGGTCAGTATGATTTTCTCAACCCGTTGAGGCCAGGTCGCAGGGTCCTCGGGCAAGGACTGGAAAATAGCGGAATGTTCGCTGTCAATCGGCAGCAGCTGCGCACCACCGGCGCGCACAGCCTGCATGAACACATCGCCTCCCACCACTAACGCTTCCTTGTTGGCCAGCAGAAGACGTTTACCCGAGCGCGCCGCTGCCATGCACGGCCTCAAGCCGGCAGCCCCCACAATGGCGGCCATCACGGTGTCCACCAACTCGTGAGACGCTATCATTTCAAGAGCGCTCTCTGCCGATAGAACCTGGACAGGAAGGTTGTTTTCCTTTATTTTCTCAGCCAGAAGGCGGGCGTGGGGCTCGCTCACCATCACGGCATAGCGGGGTTTGAAATGCCTGCACTGGGCCAGCATCAAATCAACCTGGAGCGCGGCGCTGAGCGCAAATACCTCAAAACGCTCGGGATGGCGGGCAATGACGTCCAGCGTGCTGACCCCTACGGACCCCGTGGAACCGAGGATGGTGATGCGCTGTTTCTGGATGGTCATGAATCAAGAGTACGGGCTAAAACTTACAGGCTGACCAGCATCATGGCCAGCGGCAACGTCGGCAGCAAGGCATCAACGCGGTCCAGCACGCCACCGTGGCCTGGCAGCAATCCACTGGAGTCTTTCACGCCGGCGCTTCGTTTTACCAGCGATTCGACGAGGTCACCCACCACGCTCATGGCGGCCAGAAAAACAACGGCCAGCAACATCACGGCGAGGCTATGACGCTCAGCCAAACGGCTGTACAGCGTCTCGCTCCCCAGAAAAACCCAGGCCAGCGACAACATCACGACGCCGGCCATGCCACCCCAAACGCCCTCCCAGCTTTTGCCCGGGCTGATGGACGGCGCCAGCTTGCCCTTGCTGAAGCGGCCACCAAATGCGCGCCCGGCAAAGTAGGCAAAGATGTCGGCGACCCAGACCAGCATCAGCACAGACAGCAGGAACTCGACGCCCACGATGCGCGCCTGCGCAATGGCCAGCCAAGCCAGCCAAAGCGCTATCACGCCACCGGCCACGCGCAGGAGCTTGGGAATGCGCGGCCAGCCGACGACGCCAGAGCGCAAGAGCCAGCCACCAGCAAGCACCCAGGCCGCGCCAGCCGTTGCCCAAAAAACGGGAAGTGACATTTCCAGCAGACCGCCATACCAAGCCACCGCGCAGGCCAGGACACACAGCAGAGATAACCCGATTGAGGCCATGCGCCCCAAGGCATTGAGTCTTCCCCATTCCCAGGCACCAGCGGCAATCAGCACCAGGGCCAGCGCGGTGAAAGGCGTTGGCGTTCTGTAAAAAAGTGCCGGAAGCAAAATTGCCAGCAGGACAATGGCCGTGATGACACGCTGTTTAAGCATCAGGCAACCTTTTCCTTATGGCGATGGTTTTGACCACCAAGCTGTGCCGAAGTCTGTCCGAACCGGCGCTCACGGGCGCGGAACACGGCAATCGCCTCATCCAGCGCGGCCTCATCAAACTCGGGCCAGAGCTTGTCGGAAAAATGCAGTTCGGAATATGCCGCCTGCCACAACAAAAAATTGCTGATACGCAACTCGCCGCCGGTACGAATTAGCAAATCCGGGTCAGGCACATGAGCCAGCGCCATGGCCCGGTCCAGCGACTGCTCCGTGATGACCTCGCCCCGGCTGGCAAGTTTTTGTGCTGCCTGGGCAATATCCCAGCGACCACCGTAGTTAAAACATACATTGAAGATGAGGCGCTGGTTGTTGGAAGTGCCGAGTTCAGCCTGCGCCAGTCCATCCTGGACTTTCCCGGATAGCCGCTGGCGATCTCCCACGAAGTGGAGCTGCACACCCTGCGCGTTCAGCGTGGGCACTTCCCTGGCCAGCGCAAATACCAGCAGATCCATCAGGCCGGAGACTTCTTCAGAAGGCCGATTCCAGTTTTCAGAGGAAAAAGCAAACACCGTCAGCACTGCGATTCCGCGTTCAAGGCAAGCCTTGACGCAGCGGCTCAGCGAATCAACACCCTGCTTGTGGCCTGCGATTCGAGGCAAAAACCGTTTGGTGGCCCAACGGCCATTGCCATCCATGACGATGGCCACGTGGTGCGGAAGCTGGCTCATGGCGACGCTTAACCGAACCTTGGAGACTGCGCTGCCCACTGAATGCAGTGCCGGGCCGACCCGAGCAGCTTCAGCGTCAGATTGGCGCAGCGCAGTACAGGAAATGACCAACCTGAGACCACTGTTTCAGACCGCCATGATGTCTTGTTCCTTGCCGCTGACCAGCTTGTCAACATCGGCAATGAAACGATCGGTGAACTTCTGAATCTCGTCCTGGGAACGGCGTTCATCATCCTCAGAAGCAAGTTTGTCCTTGACCAGTTTCTTGACCCCGTCATTGGCATCTCGGCGCAGGTTGCGGATGGCAACCTTGGCATGCTCGCCTTCGGCCCGTACGACTTTGGTCAATTCCTTGCGGCGCTCCTCGGTCATCGCTGGCATGGGCACGCGAATCAGGTCACCCTGAGACGCCGGATTGAGCCCCAGATCGGAATCGCGAATGGCTTTTTCGATCTTGGCACCCATGCCTTTTTCCCATGGCGAAACGCTGATGGTGCGCGCATCGAGCAAGGCGACATTGGCGACCTGGCTGATCGGCACCATGGAGCCGTAGTAGTCCACCTGCACGGTATCGAGCAAGCCCGGGTTGGCACGCCCAGTCCGGATTTTCGTCAGGTTGTGCTGGAACGAATCCAGGGACTGCTGCATTTTCTGCGCTGCCTGCTGTTTGACCTCAACAATGCTCATGTCGAATCTCCTGATGACTATGTTGAAAAAAGTGCAATGACTGCCATCGGTGCTGTGCGGGCAAGAGCAGCGCTCATCGCCGAGTCACACGTGAACCAGGGTTCCTTCGTCCTCGCCCTGCACCACGCGCTTGAGCGCACCATGCTTGAAAATACTGAATACCTTGAGCGGCAACTTCTGGTCGCGGCACAAGGCAAACGCAGTTGCATCCATGACTTCGAGATTTTTGCCCATCGCTTCGTCAAAAGTGATGCTGGTGTAACGCGTGGCGGACGGATCTTTCTTGGGATCCGCCGTGTAGACACCGTCGACCTTGGTCGCCTTCAGAACAATTTCAGCACCGATTTCGGCGCCGCGCAGTGCTGCCGCCGTGTCGGTGGTAAAAAATGGATTTCCGGTTCCGGCAGCAAAAATAACTACCTTGCCTTCTTCAAGATATTGCAAGGCTTTGGGCCGAACATAGGGCTCCACCACGCGCTCAATCGCGATGGCCGACATGACGCGGGCAATCAGGCCCGCCTTGTCCATGGTGTCTCCCAAAGCCAGCGCGTTCATGACGGTTGCCAGCATGCCCATGTAGTCGGCCGTGGCCCTGTCCATGCCGACCGAGCCGCCGGCAACCCCGCGAAAGATATTGCCGCCGCCAATCACCACCGCCACTTCGACACCCATGCGGGTGACTTCGGCAATCTCTTCGACCATGCGCACGATAGTCGCCCGGTTGATGCCAAAGGCATCGTCCCCCATCAAGGCCTCACCTGACAGTTTTAACAAGATTCGCTTGTAGGCTGGCATGGGTTGGCTTTCGTGGTTGGGGTGATTTTGAGGTTTTTGGGACCGGCCTTCCGGCTGAACACAAAGGCTTAAGCGCCTTTGGCGGCAGCAACCTGGGCAGCGACTTCAGAAGCGAAGTCGTCTACTTTCTTTTCAATGCCTTCGCCAACCACGTAGAGCGTAAAGGACTTGACTGCTGTGCCCTTTTCCTTAAGCATCTGTTCAACCGTCTGCTTGTCGTTCTTGACGAAAGTCTGATTGTGCAGGCTGACTTCCTTCAGATACTTCTGGACGCCGCCCTCGACACGCTTGGTCACGATTTCAGCGGACTGAACCTGCTTGCCTGCCGCTTGAGCGACAGCCGCATCTTCAGCGGCCTTGGCAGCAGCCACGGAACGCTCCCTGGCGACCAGCTCGGCCGGCACATCAGCGCTGGACAGGGCCACAGGCTTCATCGCCGCAACATGCATGGCCACATCTTTGGCGGCTGCTTCGTCACCGTCAAATTCGACCACCACGCCGATACGCGTGCCGTGCAGGTAAGAAGCCACGGAACCACTCGCGAAACGTTTGAAGCGGCGAACACTCATGTTCTCGCCGATCTTGCCGATCAGGCCTTTACGCACGTCTTCCACGGTCGGCCCGAAACCGTCCATGGTGAGCGGCATGGCACCGAGAGCGGCGACATCAGCCGGATTGTTCTTGACAACACCTTCGGCGACTGCGTTGGTGAAAGCCAGAAAACTGTCGTTCTTGGTGACAAAGTCGGTCTCGCAATTGATTTCAACCAAGGCAGCCACACCGCCTTCGCTATGAAAAGCCACCACGCCTTCAGCTGTCACGCGAGAAGCGGCCTTGCCGGCTTTACTGCCAAGCTTGACGCGAAGGATTTCTTCAGCTTTTTCAAAATTGCCTTCAGCTTCCGTAAGCGCCTTTTTACACTCCATCATGGGCGCGTCGGTTTTAGCGCGCAGTTCAGCGACCATGCTTGCGGTAATTGCCATTGCCATTTTTTGATTCTCCGTTTTGTCGTGTTCACATCGGGGGCGCTACTGCACAACGCATAACGCAGACCCTTCATATCGTTGACTTGTGAAAAAGGGGCTACGCGAGCCCCTTTTTCGCGTCTGGCGCAGCGCCAAAAATCATCAGGCTGCCGCGTTTTCCACTTCTACAAATTCATCCGAACCTTCGGCTGAAACAGCCTTGACAACTTCGTTCATGGCGCTGGCACGGCCTTCTATCACTGCGTCGGCAATGCCGCGAGCATACAAAGCAACCGCCTTTGAAGAGTCATCGTTGCCAGGAATCACGTAGTCAATGCCAATCGGGGAATGGTTGGTATCAACAACGCCGATAAGCGGAATACCCAGCTTCTTGGCTTCCAAGACCGCAATTTTATGAAAACCCACGTCGATCACGAAAATCGCATCAGGCAGGGCAGTCATATCCTGAATGCCGCCGATGTCTTTTTCAAGCTTTTCGATTTCACGCTTGAAGGTAAGCTGTTCTTTTTTGCTGATCGTGTCAAGGCCGGCTTCTTGTTGAGCCTTCATCTCCTTGAGGCGCTTGATGGAAGTCTTGACGGTCTTGAAATTGGTCAGCATGCCCCCCAGCCAGCGCTGGTCGACATAAGGAATACCGGCACGCTGGGCTTCAGCGGCGACAGTTTCGCGCGCCGTGCGCTTGGTGCCGACCATCAGGATGGTGCCGCGATTGGCCGTCAGCTGTTTGGCGAACTTCATCGCATCCTGGTACATCGGCAGCGATTTTTCCAGGTTGATGATGTGAATACGGTTGCGGTGACCAAAAATGAACGGGGCCATCTTGGGATTCCAGAAACGGGTCTGGTGACCGAAGTGGACGCCGGCGTCCAGCATTTCACGCATGTTTGTCGACATAAATAACTCCAAAGGTTGTGTCTAAAATCAGCGCTTATCACCCGGAACGATTTCCGGACAACACCTTGAGTGGCTGACTTGCGATTTACCCTGCCAACAACGGAAATCGTCGTTCACAAAGCCCGCAGAGTATAACACCCCCCATTTCATGAGCCAGCCAAGCCCCCTGCCCTCCTTTAGCACTATCGACGCCACCCGCCAGGCCATTCGGAGCGGTCAGGTCCGGCCTAAGGAAATTCTTGAACGCGCCGCCGCCGTCGCCCGGAGCGACGCCTGCCGTCACGTCTTCATGCCAGCCGTGAGTCTGGAACCGTTATCAGCGAGGCCGAAAGAGGCCTTCAACCAAACGTCCCAGTCACTGGCCGGGATTCCCGTCTCGGTCAAGGACCTTTTTGACGTCGCTGATCAGATAACCACAGCCGGTTCGACCGTATTGGCGGGCGCGGACCCGGCGCGGGCCGACTGCCCGGCCGTGGCGAGACTGCGAGCAGCAGGCGCCGTAGTGACCGGACGCACCAACATGGTCGAGTTCGCTTTTTCGGGTGTGGGCATCAACCCGCATTACGGCACACCGGTCAATCCGGCCGACACCCTGATTGAGCGCATTCCCGGCGGCTCCTCATCGGGAGCTGCCGTTTCGGTTGCCACGGGCGCCGTTTTAGCGGCATTGGGGTCTGACACAGGCGGCTCCATCCGCATTCCGGCGGCGCTGTGCGGCATCGTCGGTTTCAAAAGCACGGCGCGTTTGGTGCCGACAACCGGCGCGGTGCCGCTGTCAACCAGCTTGGACACGGTCTGCGCGCTGACACGGTCGGTCCGAGACGCCATTACCGTGCACGAGGTTCTGGCGGCGCGCGGCGTGCAACTCGCGGGCAAGCCGCTGTCGTCCTGCAGGCTGGCGCTGGCACGCACGCAGATGCAGGATGACCTGGATGACACAGTGGGCCAGGCCTTCGAGCACAGCGTGCAGGTATTACGCCGGGCGGGCGCCCAGATCGAAGAAATTCCCCTTCATGAAATAGGCGAACTGGCCGGCATCAATGCGACTGGCGGCCTGTCGGCGGCCGAGAGTTTTGCCTGGCACCGGATGCTGATTGCCCAACACCAGGCAGAGTACGATCCGCGCGTGGCAATGCGCATCCTGCGGGGCGCCGACATGAGTGCCGCCGACTACATTGACTTGTTGGCCGCGCGCAGGGACTGGATTGCCCGCATGGAGACGCGCCTGCATGGTTTTGACGCGGTGCTGTCGCCGACTGTGCCTCTTGTGGCGCCGGCGATTGCCCGCGTGTTGACCGACGATATCGAATTTTTCCGCATCAACGGACTTTTGCTGCGAAATACCTCGGTGGTTAACATGCTGGATGGCTGTGCAATTTCGCTGCCCTGTCATGCGCCAGGCCAGCTTCCAGTCGGCCTGATGCTCTGGCATTCTGCCCTTCAGGACGACGCCGTACTTGACCTGGCGCTCCAGGTTGAGACCGCACTTGCCCGGTCACTACAAAAATGATAGCAATCAATGTCCGTCAAATATTGACTGGCAGCGTGTTTTACACATAAATAATGAATTACATGATTTTTCACTTTGCGTTGATGGTCCCCCTGCCCGGCAGTAAACCATGAGGGTCGCAGTGATCGGAGCAGGCATCATCGGCATCACCACCGCTTATGAGCTGGCGATGGATGGCCACGAAGTCACCGTGATTGAGCGAAGGGGCGCTGCAGCGGAGGAAACCAGCTTTGCCAACGCCGGTATCGTTGCACCTGGCTACATCGCCCCCTGGGCCGCGCCCGGCATGCCTGGCAAGGTTCTTGGCTACCTTTTCAGGCGTCATGCGCCGGTCAAGCTGAGCCTGCCGCTGTCGCGCCAGCATCTGGCCTGGATGTGGCAATGGCTACGCGCCTGCGAACTCGAAACCTACCTGGCCAATCGTTCGCGCCTGCAGCGGCTGGCTTTTTACAGCCGTCAAAGGCTGCATCTGCTGACGGCCGAGCGGGAGCTGGAATACGAACGCAGTCAGGGATACATGGTGCTGCTGCGCTCTGAAAAAGATATCAAGCTGATGCAGCCTGGCCTGCAGGCGCTGCGGGAAGCGGGGGTTGCGTTCAGTCAGGTAGATGCCGATGAGACCCACAAGATCGAGCCCGCGCTCAACCCTGACACCCCGTTGCTGGGTGCGGTGTATTTACCCGATGATGAAGCGGCCAACTGCCGCCAGTTTGCGCTGCTGCTAAAGAACGAAGCCCAGGGCATGGGCGTTAATTTTGAGTTCAATACGACTGTAGTCCAGTTAGATCGGGCACAACCAGCTACTCTCTTCATAGCGGGCAGCGAACTGCCATTTGCCTTTGACCGTGTTGTGATGTGCGCCGGACTGGCATCTGCCGAACTCCTCAAGCCGCTGGGCCTGAAAATCCCCATGATCGCGGTTCATGGCTATTCCATCACCGCGCCGATTCGTGAGCCGCTGAATGCACCGCGCGGCGCGCTGATGGACGAGCGTTACAAAGTGGCTATTTCCAGGCTCGGCAACCGCATTCGCGTGGACGGGAGCGCAGAAATCGGCGGCTCGCTGGAACACAGGCGGGAATCCTCCATCAGCACGCTGTACAAAGTTTTGCAGGACTGGTTTCCAGGCGCAGCACAGCTTTCAAGCGCCAGCGGCAGTGTGCAGATATGGAAAGGCGCGCGACCCATGTTGCCGGACGGCCCCCCGATTATCGGCAACAGCGGCCTGCCAGGTCTCTGGCTCAATCTGGGCCATGGTTCCAGTGGCTGGGCGCTGAGTTGTGGCAGCGCGCGCGCGCTGGCAGACCTGATGGCCGGAAAGCCACCCGAAATCGACATGGAAGGATTCGATATGGGTCGTTTAAGGTGAGTGCGTTGCGGGCCGTGTCAGACGTCCTTGTCCTACATTGTTTGTTGCCGGCGCCCGTGTCAATAGTCAACGCACAACGCTAAGGTACGGTCAACCCGGCGTTTTGCACCGGACAATTCATTTTTTGACTGGAAAACCGATGGGAATGCTTAGTTTTATCAAGGAAGCAGGTGAAAAACTGTTCGGGCGAGGCGATGCCAAAACAGCCCAGGAAGCGGTTGAGGCCAGCCCCACCCCTGAGAACGTGGCAGCGTTGAGCAAAGTGGCCGGCAATGCCATAGAAACCTACATCAAGAGCATGAACCTGAAAGTCGAATCGCTGGCGATCAGCTTCGACGCACCCACCGCAACGGTCACCGTTGCGGGCATTGCGCCAGACCAGGCCACCCGGGAAAAAGTGCTGTTGTGCTGCGGCAATGTGGCCAATGTTGCCGCGGTCAACGACATGATGACGGTGGCTGACAGCGCGCCAGAATCGCAGTGGTACACCGTGGCAAGCGGCGACAACCTGTCAAAGATCAGCAAACAGTTCTACGGCACGCCAAACAAGTATCCGCAGATTTTTGAGGCCAACCAGCCCATGCTGACGCATCCGGACAAGATTTATCCAGGCCAGCTGTTGCGGATCCCGGCTGACATCTGACGGGTGGCACCTGCCCACACGGCATCATTGATAAAACCCGGTTCGCCGGGTTTTTGCGTTCTATTCTGGATGACTGCTTTCCGTTGCGGGGAATTCTAAAAGTCATCCCTTAAATAGGCTGACAGCGCCGCTAACGCTGACAATCATCCAATGCAAAAAATCTCCAGCGATTTCAGCCAGCCGCTTTACAGGGTGGCCACGACGCGCCAGATAGAGCGGCGGGCTGCGGCAGTCCTGCCGCCACACACGCTGATGCAGCGCGCCGGGCTGGCAGTAGCCCGGCTGGCGCTGGCGCTGGTGCCCAACGCCGGGCGCATCTGGATTGCCTGCGGACCGGGCAACAATGGCGGCGACGGATTTGAGGCAGCGCTGCATCTGCATCAGTGGGGCAAGGAAGTCGTCGTGACCTGGACTGGCCTCGCCGCAGGGAAGGACCAGTTGCCGCCTGATGCCCACGCCGCGCGGCAGCGCGCCCTGACGGCGGGCGTGCCAATGGCGGCCGAGCCGCCAGAGTCGTTTGACTTATGCATCGATGCCCTGCTGGGCATGGGTGCCACGCTGGATCCGGCACGGCCGAACACGGCGCAGATGCAGCGCTGGCTGGACCTGATGCAGGCCAGCGACGCGCCACTGCTCTCCGTTGATGTGCCAAGCGGACTGGACGCCGACAGCGGGTTCACAAGACGGAAATTTGCTATTAAATCAATAGCTTCTTATGCCGATAAAACGTGGATCAGGCCCACTTTTACCTTAAGTTTGCTGACATTGAAAGCCGGTCTGTTCACCGCCAGCGGAAAAGACTTCGCCGGTGAAGTGTGGTTTGACCAGCTCGGCGTCGAGTTCCCGGCCAGCGTGCCCGACGCCTGGCTACTGGGCTCTGATCGCGCCGGCCAGCCAGCTAAAATGCAGGCTGCGCAAGCCAGTCACAAGGGCAGCTTTGGTGATGTTGCCGTGATTGGCGGCCAGTCCACTGCCACTTCCGCCACGCACATGACTGGCGCAGCCCTGCTGGCTGCCCGCGCTGCGCTGCATGCCGGGGCAGGCCGGGTTTTCGTGGCCTTGCTGGGCACCGATGGCCCCCGCGTGGACGCCCAGCAGCCGGAACTCATGTTCCGCGCGCCGGAAGCGCTGGATTTGAAAAAACAGGTCGTCGTGTGCGGCTGCGGAGGCGGGGAAGCGGTAAAAGCCGTCATCGCCAGGGTGCTTTCCTCGGCCACGCGGGCCGTCCTGGATGCGGATGCGCTCAATGCCATTGCGACGGACCCGCAACTGCAAACCCAGCTGAAAGCCCGCCATGGACGCGGATACAGCACCGTGCTGACCCCCCATCCGCTGGAAGCCGCGCGCCTGGGAGGAATGACGGCCGCAGCCGTGCAAGCCGACCGGCTCGCCACAGCCGAGCAACTCGCCCAGCGCTTTCAATGTGTGGTGGTGCTAAAGGGTTCAGGAACTGTCATCGCCGGCCCGGGGCAGACCAGCATGATCAACTCAAGCGGCAATGCCTTGCTGGCAACTGCAGGCACGGGCGATGTGCTGACAGGCATGATAGCGGCCTGCCTGGCGCGTGGAATGAATGATTTTGAGGCGGCGTGCTGTGCAGTATTCACCCATGGCCACCGGGCCGAGATTTGGGCAATCGATTGCCCCGGGCAGACCCTGACGGCATCAGCATTGGCCACCTGCGAGACCTGCTAGACCAGTACCATCATTCCGCTTTG
>NZ_JABBPF010000184.1 GCF_012927415.1 Polaromonas sp.
GCAAGTTTTGCCGATGCGTCGCGGCGCGCGCCTTTTCCGATGGTCATGAAAGTGCCGCGCATGACCCAGGGCGATGGCGCTGAAAACATCGTCGGTTTTGAAGTGGAGCGGCAAATCCTCTCGGTATTGACGGGCCCGCATGTGCCGCGCCTGGTGGCGACCGGTGACCTGGAGAAGCTGCCCTATCTGGTGATGGAATATGTGCCGGGCCGCACGCTGCAGCAACTGCTTGACGAAACGGACAAGCCGCTGCCAGCGGACGAGCTGGCCCGGATTGGCATGGCTGTGGCGCGGGCGGTGCACAGTTTGCACCAGCAGGAGGTCTGTCACCTCGACCTCAAGCCGGCCAATGTGCTGATCCAGCCGGGGGGCAACGCGGTGCTGCTGGATTTTGGCCTGTCCTGCCACGCCCACTACCCTGATCTGCTGGCTGAGGAATTGCGCCCGGCCGTGGGCTCACCGACCTGGATGGCGCCCGAGCAGGTGGTCGGCATGCGCGGAGATCCGCGCAGCGACATCTTTGCCATCGGCGTCATGCTGTACGAACTGGCCACGCGCGAGTTGCCCTTTGGCAACCCGCAGACCAGGGGCGGGTTGCGCCAGCGCCTGTGGGCCGATCCGGTGCCGCCCAGACGGTGGCGCGCAGACCTGCCCGAGTGGCTGCAGGAAGTTATCCTGCGCTGCCTCGAGCCCGAAGCCGCCAAACGTCATGCATCGGCTGCTTCACTGGCATTTGACCTAGCCAATCCGGAACAGATTGTGGTCACCGAGCGTGGCAAGCGCCTTCGGGCGACCGGTTTTTGGGCGCACTTCAAACGCTGGCTGCGCGCCGCGGGCATGCATTACCAGCCGAGCACGCTGCCTTCGCGGCAGATTGAGGCAGCGCCTGTCGTCCTGGTGGCCGTTCCGCACCGGGATGCCAGCGACGCCACCCTGTACTCCCTGCGCTCCGCCATCGAGCGCGTCCTCGGCAGCAGCGCCGGCGCTCGGCTGGCCTGCGTCACGGTGATCGATCCGGCGACAGCATCGGGCCACGACACGGCGTCCAGCGAAGCCACCGTTCACCGGCGCTACCTTGGCATGCTGCGGCAATGGGCGCGACCGCTTGACCTGAATGGTCAGGCGGTTTCCTTTCATGTGCTCGAATCCCGCGACGTCGCGCAGGCCCTGCTGCGTTATGCCCAGGGCAACGATGTCAGCATGATCGTGATGGGGGCCGCCACGCATGGCTTGCAGATGCAGCGGCTGCTCGCCACGGTGCCTATCAGGGTCGCCATGCAGGCACCCTGCACGGTCATTCTGGTGAAGCAGTCATTGCCTTTCGACCTTCTTGCCAAAGGCGAATCGACAACGGCAACCGCAACGCAGCCGCCGAGCTGAACGGCTTTTCGGTCAAGCCCTAATTTTTAATGAAAGCCCGCTCATGTCCAGTTAATGCGGCTTCAGCTAGCTATGAAATAAATAGCAAATTGCCAGTCGGGCTGGTCCGCCTACCCGGCCAGCAGCCGATGCACCAGCTCGGCGGTTGTGGCGGCCTTGTACTTTCGCATCAGGCGCGCCCGGTAAATCTCCACTGTGCGGTGGCTAATGACCAGGGCGCGGCCAATCTCCTTGGAGGTCAGACCATCCATCAGGTGCGCGGCAACCTCCCGCTCGCGCGCCGTCAGCTCCGTCGTCACCGGGCGGCGCGAGCTCAGGTCTTCAAAAGTCCAGATGCCCGCTTCATGCGGCGCGCTGCGGTTCAGTGCGCGTCCCGTGACATGACACCAGAAGGTTTCGCCCTTGTTGTAGCCATCGACACGCTTCATGATGCGATCGTCTGAATACACGCCCTTTTCATTGAGGATGGGAATCATGCGCGCGCCGATGCGCTCGTATTCGTCCGCGCTGGGGTAGAGCATCAGGAACGACTGTCCCGCGAGTTGTTCGCGCGTCGCGCCGAACATCTCGCACAGGTGATGATTGCAGTCCATCATCGAACGATTTCGGGACAACACCAGTCCCACTGGCGCAAGATCAAAGGCGAGCTGGTAATCCACGGACATCAGGGCTAACCTTTACGAAAAACTACGTAAAACAATAAGTAGTATGGTAAAGGCAATGCTGGATGCCAAATTACCAAGGAGACTTTTTTGAACAAACTTTTTCCCTCCGCTGCTAAAGCCCTCGAGGGCGTGGTCAAGGATGGCCAGTTGCTGGCCGTCGGTGGCTTTGGGCTGTGCGGAATTCCCGAGGCATTGATCGAAGCCCTTAAGGACAGCCAGGCCAAAAACCTGACGGTGATTTCCAACAATGCCGGCGTCGACGGTTTTGGCCTTGGAAAATTGCTCGAAACTCGCCAGATCAAAAAAATGATCTCGTCTTATGTGGGCGAGAACAAGGAGTTTGAGCGCCAGTACCTGGCCGGCGAACTGGAACTTGAATTCACACCACAGGGCACGCTGGCCGAAAAGCTGCGGTCCGGCGGCGCCGGCATACCGGCGTTTTTTACCAAGACCGGCGTCGGCACCATGGTGGCCGAAGGCAAGGAATTGCGAGAGTTTGACGGCGAAATGAGTTTGACGGCGAAATCTATGTCATGGAGCGTGCGCTGGTGCCTGACGTCGCGCTGGTCAAGGCGCACCGGGCCGACAAGTCCGGCAACCTGCAGTTCCGCCTGACGGCACGTAATTTCAATCCCGCTGCCGCCATGGCCGGCAAGATCTGCATCGTGGAGGTGGAGGAGGTGGTGGAAACCGGCGACATGGTGCCCGACGAGGTGCATCTGCCTGGCATTTATGTGCACCGCATCGTGCACAACCCGCACCCTGAAAAGCGCATCGAAAAAAGAACCATCACTGAAAAAGCAGGAGCCTGAACATGCCTTGGACCCAAGACCAGATGGCGGCACGCGCCGCCCAGGAACTCGAAGACGGTTTTTATGTGAACCTTGGCATTGGCATTCCCACGCTGGTAGCCAATTTTGTGCCGCTTGACAAGGAAGTCTGGCTGCAATCAGAAAACGGGATGCTGGGCATCGGCCCGTTCCCGACCGACGACAAGGTGGACGCCGACCTCATCAACGCCGGCAAGCAGACCGTCACCACCATTGCCGGCTCGTCCATCTTCGGCAGCGACGACAGCTTTGCGATGATCCGCGGCGGCAAGATCAACCTCTCGATCCTGGGCGCCATGCAGGTCAGCGAGACCGGCGATCTGGCCAACTGGATGATCCCGGGCAAGATGGTCAAGGGAATGGGGGGCGCGATGGACCTGGTTGCAGGCGTGGCGCGCGTCATCGTGCTGATGGAGCACGTCGCCAAAAAGAAGGACGGTACTGAAGACCTGAAAATCCTGCCGCACTGCACGCTGCCGCTGACCGGCGTTGGCGTGGTGGACCGCATCATTACCGATTTGGCGGTGATGGATGTGACGCCAGGTGGATTGAAGCTGGTTGAAATGGCCCCTGGCGTGACGCGGGAACTGCTGCAGTCCAAAACCGGCGTGGCCCTGATCTGAGCGCTGGTCACAAAACTGATTTCACAAACCCGGAGTGCTGGCCGACGGCTTTTCTTGTTGTAAGGCATGTGCAATCGCAGTTTTCGTGCAGCGTTGTCCATATGCAGTACACTAAAGATTACGGAAAATTGCAGTCCGTTGCTTTTAAAAGGAATTTTCATGACGAAATACTCACTTGCACTTTTACTCACTGTGTGTGCGAGCACAGCGGTATTGGCACAGGCACAGGCACCCGCACCGGCTGTCGGTGTGGCTACCAAAGTGCAGGGGCTGGTCACGGTCAGCCAAGGCAACATGCTTGGCAATCTGGTCAAAGACACGCCACTTTCCAATGGCGCCCGCGTCGTGACAACCTCTACCGGTTTCGCTGACCTGCGACTCGACAATGGTTGTACCATTGAGTTGTTGCCCAATCAGGCAGTTACCATTAATTCGAAGCTCGATTGCAAGGCCCTGGTCGCCGGTATCGGGCCAGTCGAAGGTCCGGTTATGCTTGCTGGAGGCCCTCGCGACTTTCTGGTGCCTGCCCTGATTGCAGGCGGCATTGGAATCAGTTTGATTTCAAACAACTCATCCAGCCCGTCGCAAAGTCTTAGCGGGAGCTGATGCAGCCATCGCTTAGGGTAAAAACTACGGGGCTTTCGGGCCTCGTTGCTTTTGGGGTGGGGCTTTTGCTGCTGGCGTTGGCGCCAGTCATCCGCGGCGGAAATCGTTACGTGGCACTGATCCCGCTGGAGTGGCTGGGCTTGCTGGTTCTCTGGCTGCTAGGATGCGCGTTGCTGATCCGTAAGCTGCCCTTGTCTGGCAGCGACGCCGCCTTCTTGTCGCGTGGCGAATGGATTTTGGTGTTGTCGCCACTGTGGGCGGCTTTTTTCTTCCTGACACCATTGCCCCACGGGCTCTGGTCAGCCCTGCCGGGACGAGAAATTTATTTGTATGCGTCCACTACCGGGTGGCTTGCGTTGTCATTGACACCCGATGCCACGGTTACCTCCCTGCTGGCGAGCCTTCCCATCGTGGCGGCTTTTGTGCTCTCCCGCACTGCCAGTGCCGGGCAAATCGGCATATTAACCCGGGTGTTGGTGCTTATAGCAGCGAGCCAGGCCGTGTGGGGGATGTTGCAGCTTGGGCCATTCAAAACGTTGTACTTCAGCGCGGAGTTTGCTGGCGGACCGATTGGCGGCTTCGCCAACGCCAATCACTTTGCCAGTTTCATCACCATGACGCTGCCGCTGGCAATATTCCTTCTGTGGCAGGCATTACCGGCTTCGCACGCCGGTCATCGGCATTTACCCCCGGCTGCAGCGCTGTTATGGTCAACGGTGCTGATTGTCCTTGTCACAGCCGTGCTGGTTTCCGGTTCACGCACCGGCCTTGTCACCGCCATGCTGGTCACGCTGCTCTCGATGTTGCTCCTGCTCGGGGCAGTACCCGCTCATTTACGACGCTGGTATTTGCTGTGCGCCGGCACACTCCTGTTGGCGGGGCTGGTGATCGTCGGTATGAAAGCCCTGGTTACCCGGTTTAATCTGGGGCTGCTGGGTGACGATGCTTCCTTCCGCTGGAAACTGATTGCCAGCAGCTGGCAGGCAGCGCTCTCGTTCTGGCCGGTAGGCTCGGGGCCTGGTTCTTATGCTGCGGTTTACCCACGTTTCCAGCCGCCGGGCCTGCGCGGTTTTGCCGAACACGCCCACAACGACTACGTTCAACTGTTGATGGAATTCGGCGGCTTGTTCGTGGTACTTGCAATGCTGGCGGTGTGGCTCCTTGTGCGCCAGGGTGTCTCCTTCTGGCGGAAGTTCGACGGGGCAGGGCGTGGAATTGGCACGATGCAGTTGCAACTTTGCTGCGCTTTTGGCGCTTTGGCTGTGTTGCTGCATTCCTGGGTGGACTTTAATTTGCATATCCCGGCCAACGCCATGTTGTGCGCCTGCTTGCTGGGCGTATTCCTGCGCCCGTTACCGTCTGCCGTGGTGCAGAAATCAGGTTCGAGAGCGTCCCCTTGAGCCCGCAACCAACCCGATACCTTTTTGCACCGATGAAGGCCGACCGCTTTTTTACAGTCGGCCGGGTGGGCAGAGAAGCTGCACAAGCTGGTGCGGTCCATCTGATGCCGTCCGCGCTGCAGGCTTGCCAGTGTCAGGGGTGTTTCACATGCTGACCTATTGGCTTATGTTTCTGGTCCCTGCATGGGCCTGCATTGCAGCACCCGGCAGGCCGCGCCCTCACGCAAATGGCGTGAAACTGTCGTGGCTTATAGCCGGATTCCTGCTGGCCTTGTTGATTGGTCTTCGGCATGAGGTAGGCGGGGACTGGTTCAATTACGACGGCCAATACCTGGACATGGTGGGCGCGCCATTTGCGGAAGTGTTTGAAAGGGGCGACCCGGGCTACGTGCTGCTCAACTGGCTGTCGGCCCAGTTTGGTGCGGGCCAGTACATGGTCAACCTCATTTGCGGGGTGATATTCAGCGTGGGTTTGCTCGCATTTTGTAGCCAGCAGCCGCGCCCCTGGCTGGCGCTGGTCGTCGCGGTGCCCTACTTGGTGATTGTGCTCGGGATGGGTTACACCCGGCAGGGCGTCGCACTCGGGCTGGCAATGCTTGGCCTCGTAGGACTCGCCAGAAAGAGCAACCTGCAATTTGTCGTGTGCGTTGCGCTGGCGGCTACTTTTCACAAATCCGCCGTACTGCTGGTGCCGCTTGCCGTGCTGGCCACGCCAAGCGGCCGGCTGTGGACGGCCTTGTGGGTCGGTGTTTCGCTAGCGGTTCTCTACTGGGTGCTTTTGGCCGACAGCGTTGACAGTCTGGTTGCCAACTACATCGAGGCAGAGTACCAGTCCGAGGGGGCTGCCGTTCGCATTGCCATGAATACCTTGCCTGCTCTGCTGCTGCTGCTGCTGCGCAAGCGATTTGTATGGCAGCCGGCCGAACGGAATCTGTGGATGATCATTGCTTTGCTGGCATTGGCTTCTGTAGGGTGGCTGCTGGCATCGCCTTCGTCCACGGCGGTCGATCGCGTCGCGCTCTATTTGATCCCGCTCCAGTTGTTTGTTTTCGCCCGCCTGCCCGATCTGTTGGGGGGCGGCCGGGACGCGCGTGCCTGGGTGCTGGTCGTGGTGGCGTATTACGCGCTGGTCCTCTTCGTGTGGCTGAATTTTGCGGTCAATTCGTTCGCGTGGCTGCCTTATCGGTCATGGCTTTTCCAGTGAGCGCGCAATGAGGGCGCCAGATGCAGGACTGCAACATCCGTGCGGGTAACTGGCCGGTTGCAGGTCCAGTTGCCAGCCGGTGCATCAAGACCGCCGGCGGCGTGAGGGCGATGCATCGCCTGCAAACAGTAAAATCAAAAGTTGGCATTGATTGCATTAGGGGATTGTTAATGAAAATTTTGTTCAGTGTGCTGGCCCTGTGCCTGGCAGTTTGGCAGCCGCCGGTGGTCCTTGCCCAAGTGCGTGGCGCCGAAGTGCCACCGCAGTCTTCCATGCCCGATCCCGTGCCTGGCGTGCCCACCTCGGCCGCTTCGTCCGCCTCGGCCGGTCGTGCCATGCCGCTTGGCACTTTGGCCAGCCTTGGGGCCGACTACCGCATTGGTCCCAATGACTTGATGGATGTAGAGGTGTTTGGCGTGCCCGACCTTAAGCGCACAGTGCGTGTCAATTCATCGGGGCAGGTCTCATTGGCGCTGGTGGGCAACGTAGAGGTGGCTGGCCTTTCGGCGCAACGGGCCGAAATCCTGATTGCCCAGAAATACGCTGAAAAATACCTGCAGAATCCGCAGGTGTCGCTCTTCATTCGGGAGTTCACCTCGCAGCGCATCACCATTGAAGGGGCGGTGGCCAAGCCAGGCATTTATCCCGTCACGGGGCAAGTCACACTGCTGCGTGCCCTGGCGCTGGCGGGTGGAGGCGCACCGTTTTCTGATTTATCCGACATCATGGTGTTTCGAGTCGGGCAGGATGGTGTCAAGACCACGTCGACGCATAACCTCGACAAAATCCGCGCCGGAGCCACCCCCGATCCGCTTGTGCTGGCCGACGACGTCATCGTCGTCAAGCGTGACCCGGTGCGCGCTGCACTGCGAGACTCGCTGTTTCGCGACGTGCTCGATTCGATCAATCCCTTTTCCATTTTCGCGCCCAAGTGAGCTGTCACTGGCCTGTCTGCACCTTACTTTTTTTATATGAGCCCTCCTGATCGCCTTCCCGCCGGCCGCGCCGCTCCCGTCAGCGCGCTACAGCTTCGCCAGCAGTCCTACCAGCTTCAAACAGGTCTGGCGCATTCCGAGGCAGCCGATGAGACTGACGACTCCGTCAGCGTCAGGGACGTGTTGCATATCGTGGGCAAGTACAAGTGGCTGCTGCTCGGCGCGATGAGTTTGTGCACCGCCGCAGCTCTCATGAATGGGTTAACCACCACGCCGGTTTACCAAGCCACCGTGCTATTGCAAATCGACCGCAGTTCAGCCCGCATCGTGCCATTCAACAAGGACGTTGACCCGTATCAGGAGGACGACGCCCTGATGCTACAGACAAACAACGAGCTGCTGCGCAGCCGCACCCTGGCCGAGCGCGTGATTGACGACCTGCAACTCGACCCTGCGCGCGTGCAGGGGTCCAGCGCTGGCGTTGCGCCTGGTGCGCCGGTGGCGAGTCCCGCGTCCGCCAACAGCAGTGAGGCCACCGTACCGCAAACTGGCTGGCTGAACAGTGTCATTGCAGGCTACCGCCGTGTGGGCAAGCCGTCTGTTATTGACCGCGTGGGCAAGCCTTCTGTTATTGACCGCGAGTATCTGGGTCGTGAAGGCGTGGTCGCGCGCTTCATGGGTGCGGTCGGGGTAGAGCCGGTGCGCAATTCACGCCTGGTCAAGGTCAATGTGGCCAACGCGAATGCAGGGCAGGCCGCCCGCATTGCCAACGCCATTGCCAAGGCCTTCATCGCCCTCAGCATGGAGCGGCGCTCGCAGTCCTCCCTCTACGCCAAAACCTTTCTGGAAGACCAGCTCAAGGCAACCAAAGCCAGGCTGGAGGAATCCGAGCGAACGCTCAACACTTACGCCAAAAACAACTCCATCCTGACGCTCGACGAAAAGACCAGCGTCATCAGCCAGACCTACACCGATTATTCATCGGCATTGGGGCGTGTCGAGCAGGATCGCCTGAAGGCCGAGGCACAGTACAACGCGGTGGCCGCCAATCCGGACAGCGCACCGCAGGTGCTTGAAAGCAAGACCGTCCAGGCCTACAAAGAGCAAAAAGCCAAAATTGAAGGTGAGTATCTGAGCAACCTTGCCGTGTACAAACCCGAGTTTCCGAAAATGGTGCAACTCAAGGCGCAAGTCACCGAGCTCGAGGCGCGCATCAAGAAAGAAGTGGCATCGGTACTGGCGTCAATGAAGGGGCAGTTCGAAGCGGCCAAGAGGCAGGAAGACCAGGTGCGTGCGCGCCTGCAGGAAACGCGCCGCGAAGTCCTGGTCACGCAGGACAAGAGTGTTGACCTGAACCTGTTCAAGCGCGAGCTCGACACCAACCGCCAGATTTATGACGGCTTGTTGCAGCGGCTCAAAGAGGTGGGCATCACCAGTGGCGTCACGTCCAACAACATCTCCGTCGTCGACGAGGCCAACACACCGCTATTCCCCATCTCGCCCAACCTTTTAAAGAACGCCGGGATCGGCCTGCTCGCAGGATTGTTGCTGGGCATGGGTTTTGTTTTCATGCGCGAACAGCTCGATGATTCCATCAAGAGCGCCGATGAAATTGAAGCCAAGCTTGGCTTGCCATTGCTGGGCATCGTTCCGCTCATGAAAAAGAAACTGGTTCAGGGGCGTACCCTGGCATTGCTCACGGTCGAGGACCCGCGCGGCACTTTTGCCGAGGCCTACCGTTCCATGCGCACGGCCTTGCAGTTTTCGACGGCCGAAGGCTCTCCGCGCAGGCTGATGGTGACCAGCAGCCAGCAGGCCGAGGGCAAGTCCACCACGGCGCTGGCTCTCGCCATCAACCTGGCGCAATTGGGCCAGCGCGTGTTGCTGATCGACGCCGACATGCGCAACCCGTCGCTGCACAAGGCCCTGGAGCGCGCCAATGACTCGGGACTGTCGAGCTATCTGTCAGGCGACGCACAACGCGAAGCGTTGATCCAGAAAACCAACATCCCTAACCTGGCACTCCTAACCTCCGGCCCGCATCCGCCCAGTCCGGTGGACTTGTTGATGGGCCCGCGCCTGCTCGAACTGATGGACCGTGCCGAGGCCATGGGATTCGAAAAAATCGTGATCGACGCGCCGCCCGTTCTGGGCATTGCAGATGCGATCGTCCTGGGCAACCAGGTGCAAAACCTCCTGTTCGTCGTGAAAGCAGGTTCGACGCGGCTGTCCAGTATTCGTGATGCGTTGCGACGCCTGCGCCTGGGCGGCCTGATGCCGCTGGGCGTCGTGCTGACCAGCGCAGGGGCAGAGTTGTCCCAGTACTACGGGTATTACGGCGCCCCTGAGGTGCCAAAAGGCGCTGACAACCGGCTTGTCAGTCCGGCAGCGGCCGCTGCGACCGGTGTGACTGGCGCTGGCAATCCCGCCTGATCCGGTCCCAGGCACCATGAATCCGTCTTCTTCTCAAGCGACGCGCAAGGCGCCATCGAGCCCGCTGGTCGCGTCTTTGTTTGATTTTGAGGCGCTTCCCGGGCGTTATCCGCTGACGCTGCGCGAGCCCCGCTCGCTGTTTGACAGAAGCCGTGATGTGCTGCTGCTCGCTTCGGGGCGGGCGGTGGAAGGCCTTGCACTTGAACCAGCGGATGCAGCAGACGCGCAACGCGCCGCCAGTTTTTTTGTGCGCACGGCCATGCTCAGACCCGGTGCCGACCATTACACGTTGCTCGGTCTGGAACCAGGTTTCAGCAAAGATACCTTGCGCGACCATTACCGGATGCTGATCCGGCTCACGCACCCCGATTTTGTCGCCACCAGCGGCGCCTGGCCAACCGACGCCGCCACCCGCATCAATCAGGCCAACGATGTGCTGGGCTCGTCCGTGCAGCGCGCAGAGTACGACCAGTTGCTGTCAACCGGTTTCAATCGGCGTTCGACGGTCAACCGCCTTGCTCACGGTCCAGAGGATGCACGCCCTGTCTCGTGGGGTTGGGCCGCTGCTGCTTCGGGGAGCGTGGGCGCGCTGGCGCTGGTGCTTGTGCAGTGGCAGGGCGGCAGTGTGGAAGATTTCCATCCCCAGCAAGTGGCTCAAACCGGCTCAACCTTGTCTGCGCCTAAGCAAAGCTCAACGGCTGAAGCGTCGCCCCCGGTCAAGTCACGGGGGCTTCAAATGGCAGTCACGATGAGTCCTTCTTCTTCGCCATCGTCTGAAAGCCCTGTGAAATCACCCTCCAAGGACGAGATGGCCAAGGCAGCCCGTGCAGCCAGGGAAGCAGAGGCCGCTAGGGATGCACGGGTGGCGCAAAACGCGGCGTCCGTCCATGCAGCCCAGCAAGCCCAGGCAACCGAAACCACCCAGCTAGTTCGGGAAGCAAAACAAGCCCAGGCAGCCAAGTTGGCTCAAGCCGCCAAAGAGGCACAAGCTGCGTTGACAGCGCAGACCGAGCGAGCCACCCATGACGCCCGGGTAATTCAGGCGGTTCGAGCAATGCAAGAGGCTGAAATTGTCAAAATCTGCCAAATCCGCCAGATTGGCCCAGGAAGCTAAAGAAGCCCAGGCGTTGAAGCTGGCGCAAGTCGCCCGCGGCGCGCAGGCTTCCAAAGTTGCACCGTCCGCAAAAGCTGTGCAACTGGCTCAGCTCGTCCAGGCAGCGCCTGTTGTTTTAGTCAAATCGCCGGTAGCGTCTGCCCCTTTGCCGCAGTCCCCGGCACCTGAGTCTGTTGCCAAACTGAGCCTTGTGGACGTCCAGCCCATTTTAAATCAGTTGATTCAGACCATGGCGGGAGGTCGCGGGGAAGATCTGCTGCGCGGTCTGGAGCCTGCAATACGGCGGAGCGGCGGGGCCTCTGACCTTGTGAATGCGTACAACTTTCTGATAGGCAGTTCCCGCGCGGTCAAGCTGGGGCCGGTACAGCTGCGCGCCCATACCAATGCTGACCAGCTGGCAGTCGACGGGCTGGTGCAGCTGGTATTGAATGACCAGGGACAGCCGCCGCCGGTGCGCGAGTTGCGTCTGCGAGCGACCTTTGTCCAGCGCGACGGGCGGGTGGTCATCACTGAACTCTCCGCTGCTGGGGAAACTCATTGACGCCCGAGGATTCCCGCCTTTATCCGCGCCCGCTCGCCTTCGGTGTTCGCCTTTTGATCTTGCTGGGGCTAACTGCCGGGGCGTTGGTACTAGGCTGGCTTGCCTGGGTCTACAACCTTGAGCGCGCCTGCACGCTCAAGCAATGGCCGGCACTGGCTTCTTGCACGTCTCGCGCCAGCGATGCGCCCGCTCAGATCCAGCGGCTGCGTGAGCGGGCCTGGCGTAATCCCGGAGATTCCGAAGCCTGGATCCAGATGGCCGTGCTCAGCCGCGAGCCCGCAAAAGCCCCCGGAGTCAACCCCGACACTGCCCTTGACACTGCGACACAGCTTGCTTCTCAGGATTATCGGGTGCAGCGCATGCAGGCCGCCCGAGCCATCCAGCGCAAGCAGTGGCCGCAAGCCGTCGACTGGCTGTTGCGCCTGGTGCAGGACAGCAGTGACGGACCCGCAGCGCTGACGCTGGCCGCGCTGGTGGCCGAGCCCCAGGCGCTGGTCGCCATGCAAGCGCAAGTCAAGCCCGGTGCGCGCTGGCTCGAGCCCATGATTGACGCGATGCCGCAGGCGGGCGTACCCGTGATTGCGGCGATGCCGCTGGTGGTGCTTGCCTTGCCGCAGCAAGGCTTATCGCCCGAATTGATTCACAGGTTGTTGCACCAGCTCAAAGCGGGCGGCCAGTGGCTGGAAGCCCATGCCTTGTGGACGGCCTGGCTGGGCCACCCGGTTGATCTGGTGTTTAACGGCAACTTTGACACTGGGTTTCTCGCCGACGGCTTTGACTGGGAACTCATCCCCACATCGCCGTCAACCACCGGTGCCGTGATTCGGCAAATGGCCATCAGTGGACATGGAGGCGTGCTGCAGCTTGACTTCACGGGGCGCCCGCTGGTCGTGCCCATCGTGCGTCAACATCTGCTCTTGCTGCAAAATCGTTACGTGTTTAGCGGGCAGTTCATGGGCAGCCAGCTGCGCGTTAACGACGGACTGGCCTGGGTATTGCAGTGCGTCAGTGGCAAGCGTGAAATCGCCCGTACACCGGCTCTGAAGGACACGGCCGGCAAATGGCAGGCTTTCCGGGTCGAGGTCGATCTGCCATCAGACTGCGGCCAGGCCGTGGCGCTGCAACTGCAAACCTTTTCACCCTATGAGTCGGTCACCGGCCTGCACGGACAGCTCATGTTTGATGACTTCAAGCTCGAAGGGCGACCATGATCGATTTGCATAGCCACATACTGCCCGGTATCGACGATGGTGCCAAAACTCTTGAAATTTCGCTCGAAATGGCCAGACTGGCCGTGGCAGACGGCATTCACACCATGGCCTGCACGCCGCATATTTATCCAGGCCTTTACATTAACGATGCGCAGGGTATCGTCCACGCGCGCGACGCACTTCAGCTTGCGCTTGACGCGCAGGGCATCAAACTGCGCCTGGTGACGGGTGCCGACGTGCATCTGGTACCCGATTTGCTGGCCGGCCTGCGCGGCGGCCGCGTGCCTACGCTAAACGGCTCCCGCTATGTGCTGCTGGAGCCTTCCCACCATGTCGCGCCGCCGCGGTTTGAAGAGTCGGTCTTCCAGCTGGTCGCTGCCGGCTATACGCCCGTCATCACGCACCCCGAGCGCCTGACCTGGATCGAAACGCATTACCCGGTTTTCGTCGGCATGATCAGGCAGGGTGCCTGGATGCAAGTTACGGCGGGCGCCTTGACGGGCATGTTCGGGCCACGCGCCAAATACTGGGGCGAAAAATTTATCGGCGAGGGGCATACTCATCTATTGGCGACTGATGCCCATTCGAACCGGCGACGGGTGCCTTGCCTGTCTGAAGGTCTGGCCGTGGCCCAGCGCCTGCTGGGGCACGAAGAAGCCGCGCGGCTGGTGCTTGAGCGTCCGCAGTCCATCCTCGACGATCTTTCTCCGGGCGCTGCAGCTGGCGTGTAAAACCCAAAATTTGATTCTATTTCCATAGTCGCCATCGCGAGGCTGCAAGCTGTTTCGATTCATGATGGACATGGCATTGCTATGGATTGCCCTGCTCGCCGTGATGACAAGAAGCAACAGAAATTAAAGCGAAATGGCAATTCAGACTGTCAATAGGGTGTAACCATAAAGCGATGCGATAAGATATTAAGAGTTTTCTTGATGCACGCGGGTCGCCTGTCGACTTAACCCTTACAGGCTCACTCATGCTTCCATTTTTTGCGTACGGTTTGCCTGCCGCTGTTTTGGCGGCGATGGCCGTTTCATTGGTCACAGCCCTGCTGCTGGTCATGACGCAACGCTGGCACGGTGGCCTTACGATGGATTCGCACGAGGGCATCCAGAAGTCACACACCCAGCCCACCTCCCGCGTCGGTGGCATCGCTATTGCGGTGGGCGTGGTCGCTGGCTACGCGGTGGCTCACCCTGACGTAAAAGCATTGCTTGGGCCGCTCATCCTGGCGGGAATTCCCGCTTTCGCATTCGGTCTGCTGGAAGACGTCACAAAACGCGTCAGCGTTCTCACCCGTCTGCTCGCCACCATGAGTTGCGGCGTACTGGGCTGGGCCATCACAGGCTATTCAATCACCGATGCCAATATGCCAGGGCTCGACTGGCTGCTCGGCTTTTCCGTCATTTCCGTGTTGTTCACCGCCTTTGCCGTGGGTGGCGTGGCCAACGCCATCAACATCATTGATGGTTTCAACGGTCTTGCCGGTGGTACTGTGCTGATCATTTTCATCGCTTTGGGCGCCATAAGCCTCAAGTTTGGCGACCAAGACTTGGCCCGCGCCTGCCTGATTCTGGGCGGCTCCGTCCTCGGCTTCCTGCTGGTCAACTGGCCGCTCGGCAAGATCTTTCTGGGCGACGGCGGCGCTTACTTCGTGGGTTTTGCGTTGGCCTGGGTGGCCGTGCTGATACTCCAGCGCCATACCGCGATTTCTGCGTGGGCGCCGATGCTGGTGTGCGGCTATCCGATTCTTGAAGTGCTGTTCAGCATTGTGCGTCGGCGCCGCCGCGACCTCAGCCCCGGCGACCCGGACCGGCTGCACCTGCACAGCCTCGTCAAGCGCCGTTTGGTGCGATGCCTGCTGCCACGTTCAAGCCATATGGCACGCAACTCCGCCACCGGTGCCGTCATGTGGCTTGCAGCACTTTTGCCGGCGTTAATTGCCGTGCAGTGGCCTACCGACACCTTCAAACTGGTCATGGGCTTTGCGGGCTGCGCGTTACTCTATTCCATCGCTTATGCGCGGTTGACCCAGTTCAAGTGGTGCGTTCGCCCGGCCACCATGGCACTCAAAGCAGCTTGACTCCGCCATACCCACTCTATGATCACAAAAACCCCCCCCAATAATCTCGCACAGCAGCGCAACGTCGCCGTCATTGGCCTGGGCTACGTCGGTCTTCCGCTGGCCGTCGAATTTGGCAAAAAACGCGGCGTGGTGGGTTTTGACATCAACGCCCGACGTATTACCGAGCTCCAAGCCGGTCACGACCACACGCTTGAGACCGAGCCCGAAGCGCTGCGAGCCGCCAGGCACTTGCGTTTTACCACCCGGCTGGAAGACTTGCGCGAGTGCAACTGCTTCATCGTCACCGTGCCCACCCCCATTGACGAACACAAGCGGCCAGACCTGACGCCGCTCATCAAGGCCAGCGAAACCGTAGGCAAAGTGCTCAAGCCTGGCGACATCGTGATTTACGAATCAACCGTCTACCCCGGCGCGACCGAGGAAGACTGCGTGCCCGTACTTGAGGCATTCTCCGGCCTCAAGTTCAACGTTGATTTTTACGCCGGCTACAGCCCCGAACGCATCAACCCCGGTGACAAGGAGCACCGCGTCACCACAATCAAGAAAGTCACCTCTGGTTCCACCCCTGAAGTGGCCGATGTGGTCGACGCGCTCTACAACGAAATCATCACCGCAGGCACCCACAAGGCCAGCAGCATCAAGGTGGCAGAAGCCGCCAAGGTGATTGAAAACACCCAGCGTGACCTGAACATTGCCCTCATCAACGAACTGGCCATCATCTTCAACAAGATGGGCATCGACACCGAAGCCGTACTGCAGGCCGCTGGCAGCAAATGGAACTTTCTGCCGTTTCGCCCGGGTCTGGTCGGCGGCCACTGCATTGGCGTTGACCCGTATTACCTGACGCACAAGGCCCAGGCCATCGGCTACCACCCCGAGATCATCCTGGCTGGCCGCCGCCTGAACGACAGCATGGGTGGCTACGTGGTGGCCCAGCTCGTGAAGGCCATGACCCGGCGCCGCGTGCATGTCGACGGCGCGCGCATCCTGGTGATGGGCCTGGCTTTCAAGGAAAACTGCCCGGACCTGCGCAACACCCGGGTCGTCGACATCGTGGCCGAGCTGAAAGACTACAACTGCCAGGTTGACGTTTACGACCCCTGGGCGGCGCGTGAAGAGGCCGAGCATGAATACGGCATTACCCCCGTCGCCCAGCCAGAGTCAGGCACCTACGACGGCATCATCCTGGCGGTGGCCCATCACCAGTTCAAGGCCATGGGCTCTGCTGCCATCCGTGCTCTGGGCAAGCCCAACCATGTGCTGTATGACCTGAAATACCTGCTCCCTGCGGCTGACAGCGACCTCAGGTTGTGATGTCTGGCGTCGTCGCAACGTGACCCCGAAGTTGCGCAGACTCATCGCTTTGGCAATTGGCCTTCTGGTCATGGCCATGCATGCCAGATCGGCAGACCTGATCATTGCCGCCAATGGCAAGACCCGCGCCACGGTTGTTGTCGCACCCGACGCAGGCCCATGGGAAAAGCGGGCCGCACAAGATCTGGTGCACTACATCGAGCGCCTCAGCAACGCCAGACCTGCCTTGGCCGACAGCGACGAGGCCGCTCGCCAGGCGCTGCGCGGTTCCGGGCCCGTGCTGGTGGTTGGCAAGGCCGCGCTGACGCTGGTGCCGGAGCTTCGCCAGCAACTCGAGCGCGTCGCCAAACCCAAGCCGGAGTTGCGTGCCGATGCCATCGTGCTTAAGCGCAAGGGCAAGCTGCTTTTGCTCGCCGGCACCAACGACGACGCCCACTACTACGCCGTGGCAGAGCTTTTGCGCCGCTGGGGCTGCCGCTGGTTCATGCCCGGAGAGTTTGGCGAGAGCATTCCCCAGACGCCCGAGCTGCACCTGGGCGCGCTTGACTACGCCTACGCCCCACCTTTTGAAGTCCGCCGCTACTGGCTCTCCTGGCTGGGCGACAGCACCGGCAAAGACGAATTCATGCGGCGCAATTTCTTCAACGACGTGTACGTTCCCAGTGGCCATGCCCTGGGCACCTACACCAAAGAACTTGTGCCGCCAGGTCAGACACTGTTCAATGTGCCCATCGCCGACAACCGCACTGCCAGTCATTTAAGCCAGAAAGTTTTGCCCGAATACAAGGCCGGCAAAGACGTATCGCTGTCGATGGAAGACGGCATCTACGCCTCCGGTTCCGCAGACGACAAGGCGCTGGCCACCCTGCAATACGACAAATACTTTCTCGGCCCCAGCTACACCGACGCCTTCATGCAGCTGTATAACAAGGTCGCCACCCAGCTTCAGGCCGCAGCCCCCGAAAGCCGCGCGCACCTGGGCTTTCTGGCCTACTCCAACATGACACTGCCGCCGGTGCTGGAGATCACCGCCGCGCCGCCGCTGGTAGCCTATCTGGCACCCATCGACATCGATCCCATCCATGGGGTAGACGATGTGCGCTCAGCCCCGTGCCGTGAGTACCGCGTCATCATGGAAAAGTGGGCAAAGATCATGCAGGGCCGGCTCGTGATCTACGACTACGACCAGAGCATGCTGGTCTGGCGCGACTTGCCCAACCCCAGCCACCAGGCTTTCAGGCGCGACGTGCAGGCCTATCGCGCCGCAGGCATTTTGGGGGTCGACACTGAAAGCCGCGGCGCCCTGGCCACCACCTTGACGAATCTCTACCTGCGCGGCCAGCTGTTGTGGAACCCCGATACCGACGCCGACGCGCTGCTGGCCGATTTTTACGTCCGTTTCTACGGCCCCGCGGCCAAGCCCATGGCCCGATACTGGGGCGAGATTTTTCGTGCCTGGCAAGAAACCCTGGTAACCGAGCACGAATATTTTGTCGCCCCGGCCATCTACACCCCTGAGCTGATCGACCGCCTTCGCAGCCACCTTGAAGCGGCAGAAGTAGCCGAAGTAGCCGAAGCAGCCGAGCAGGTCGCCAGACCAGGGGCGAAAGCCAGAGGTCAAGGGGTGCAACATTTGCACGACCGGCTGCGCTTCACGCGCCTGGGCTTCGAGGTGCTGACCGCCTACATGGACATGGTTCGCGCAGCCGCCACCGATGGCGACTACGCCGCCGCCGTGGCTGCAGGCGAGCGTGGACTGGCCGCCCGTGAACAGCTTGCCGACATGAACCCCACCTTCGCCACCTTCCGCAGCATTGGCGAAAAGGGCTACGCGTGGTGGCCAGGCGAAGTGCTTCAATACCGTGAGCTGCTGCCTTACACCAACGGAGAGAAGGGCGAGCTGGTTGCCCGCTTGCCACTGGTCTGGAATTTCCGCCGCGACCCCGATGAAAAAGGCCGACCCGGGAAATGGCCCACGCTACCCGTGGACGAAAGTCACTGGCGCTCACAGCCGCAACCCCTCAGCCTGCAGGCGCGCCAGCAAATCGCGGGTCAGTGGGAGCCGCTTCGAACCGACCTTTACGCCCAAGCCCAGGGCGTCGTCACCCCTGACTATCAAAGCTACACCGGCCTTGCCTGGTACCACACCGACATGAGTCTGGAAGCTGCCCAGACACAGGGCAAGCTGCACCTGCGTTTTCCGGGTCTGTTCAACCAAGCGGTGCTTTATCTTAATGGCGAGCCCGTTGCCGTAAGACGCCTGAGTCACCCGTTGTGGTGGTCCAACGATTACCGCTTCGAATGGGATGTGGACCTGACCGGTCGGCTGCAGGCGGGTGTCAATCGTTTCTTTTTGCACATTGACAACCCCCACCACTTTGGCGGGATTTTCCGGCGGCCCTTTCTTTATCGTGAGGTGCTGCAGTGAACCACTGCCAGCGCAGGTACCCGCAGTCGGCAATTTATACAACGAGATTGATCTGAACAATGTCTACAGCCGTTAACGCGCTTCAAACCCGCCTTCTTAACCAACCCCGAACCTGGCTCATCACCGGCGTGGCAGGTTTCATTGGTAGCAATCTGCTGGAAACATTGCTCAAGCTTGACCAGCGCGTTGTCGGCATCGACAACTTCGCGACCGGCTACCAGAGCAACCTGGATGAAGTACAAACCCTGGTCAGCCCCGCACAGTGGGCCAACTTCAGTTTCATCAGGGGTGACATTCGCAACCTCGCCGATTGCCAGCAAGCCATGGGCTGGACCGCGCCAATATCCCGCCATGGCGAGCCCCAAGCCCCCGCCACAGCGAGCGAAGCACCTAAAACCCCCGCCTTTTCCAGCGAAGCGCAGCAATCCATGTCCGCGTCCCAGGCACCGATCCCCGTCGACTACGTTCTTCACCAGGCCGCCCTCGGCAGCGTTCCCCGCAGCCTTGAAGACCCCATCCTCACCAACAGTGCCAACGTCACCGGCTTCCTCAACATGCTGGTTGCCGCGCGAGATGCCAAGGTCAAAAGCTTTACCTACGCCGCCAGCAGTTCCACCTACGGTGACCATCCCGCGCTGCCCAAGTTCGAAGACGCCATTGGCAAACCGCTCAGCCCTTACGCCGTGACCAAATACGTCAACGAGCTTTACGCGGACGTGTTTGCCCGCTGCTATGGCTTCAACGCCATTGGCCTGCGCTACTTCAACGTGTTTGGCCCCCGCCAGGACCCTGAGGGCGCTTATGCCGCAGTCATCCCCAAATGGACGGCCGCCTTGCTCCAAGGCGACGCTGTCCATGTCAACGGCGACGGCGAAACCAGCCGCGACTTCTGCTTTGTGGCCAACGCCGTGCAAGCCAACCTGCTCGCCGCCACCGCGGCCGTTCCACCTGCCGCCGCCATTGCGAGCCCTTTAACGGGCTCAGAGCCGGCCCAAACGTCGCAACCCATTGCCCCGGCCGAGTCACCGTTAAATCAGGTCTACAACGTGGCCGTGGGCGACTGCACCACGCTCAACACCCTGTTTTCCCTGCTACGCGACAACCTTGCCGCGCACGGCGTCAGCGCCAGCGTGCAGCCGGTATACCGCGACTTTCGGGCTGGCGACGTGCGCCACAGCCAGGCCGACATCGGCAAGGCCGGGCGCCTGCTCGGCTACGCGCCCACGCACAACCTGTCCGAAGGCATCGCCTGGGCCATGCCCTGGTATGTGGCAAAAAATAATGGTTAAAACACGATCGTGTCCAGTCAATTCCGGCATCATCAGCTATCGAAATAATAGTAAACTGGCTTTGGGTGAACGCACTGCCCAGGCACCGTACCAGTGATTATCATGCTGTCATTGCTATCAAATAGAGCCGCACCACCGGTGATCGAACTGGCCGACGGCGCATCGTTTGCATTTCCCTTTGGTCTAGCGCAAGCCCAAAGGCGGCAGACCCAGAAAAGCGACCATGGCGCCGGCATGAATCGACTGGCTGCATCCGTCCATCGAACTCACCCGCAACAAATTGCTGGGCGATGCCCTGCTGATGCAGCCATGACGACCGCCGACCTTCTCGATTACGTCGCCGCTGGCGAATCGCAAACGCGATCGGCCCAATGGACTCGTCACTGCGACCGAAGCGCGGCAATCCCTGTCCCCGCTTCGTCAACGATCGATCGCCGCGGCTTGCAGCCTAGCAATGACGAATCGGGCGCCGTCCCCGCCTCCATGCCCCCACACCCAGTCAACCAGCCCGCATACCGCGAGTTCCAGGCCAGCAACCCCAAAAGCACAGGTCAAGTCCCAAAGCCTCAAACACCCACCCGCAGAACTATCCCTTTTTCATTACCGGTGCGTGCCGGCAGCCGTGCTGCCAGGTTACTTGGCTGCCTCAAGCGCGCCAGTGGGAAAATGAGGGTAATATCGGCCTCTTGTCCAATGACTACGGTCATAGATAGCTATCAAAGTAATAGCATTTTCGCAGGTTGGGTTAGATTAGCGTCACCCGACAATCCCAAGTAACCTACCAAAAACCAAAGCGTCTTTTCCAGCATGCCGACTCACCCCATTCAACCGCACAGCGGTCAGGCCGCCTTGCAAACATGACTAAAACGTCGTCCTCACAACCTTTGTCGCTATTGGGCGGACTTGGCCGGTTGCTGGTGCATCTGTCCATCCAGCGACGCTGGCAGCTCGTCGGACTGTTCGCGGTCATGCTTCTGGGCGCGGTCGCCGAGTTGGCTACTTTCGGAGCAGTAATACCTTTTCTTGCTCTCCTTACAGATCCAACGCTTGCGCCTAAATACCCACTGCTTCAAAACACGTTTGTGATGCTGGGCTGGGGTCGTCATGAGAGCATTCTTCTTCCTGCAACGCTTTTGTTCGCGGTTATTGCCGTTGGCGCAGCAGTCGTGCGCATGTTGCTTTCGTGGGTAAGTTTTAAATTTACCTTTGGCGTAGGTGCTGACATCGGTATTGATGTGTATCGCCGTACGCTTTATCAGCCCTACAGCTATCATGTAGCGCGCAATACCAGCGAGATCATCGCGGCTCTCAACAAGGTTCAAACGGTAGTTTTCAGTGTTATCAGTCCGCTGGTTCAAGGCGCTGTGTCGCTAATTCTTTCGTTAGCGATACTTGTCGCGCTCGTAAGCATCGATCCGGTCACCGCTACTTTTGCTGGGCTCGGTTTTGGGGTGATCTATATTCTTGTCACCTTTAGCACCCGCCGTCAGTTGCGCGTCAATAGTCTGATCATTAATGACAACGAAACGCGCCGAGTGCAGGCTGTCCAGGAAGGGTTGGGCGGAATTCGTGATGTGCTTATAGACGGAACGCAAAGTGTGTACATCAACCGTTTCTCAAAAATCGAAGTTGCTCAATGCGAGGCGCGGGCTGCCAACAATTTTATTGGGACTGCCCCACGCTATTTGATTGAATCCATCGGTATGGTATTGATAGCCGCCTTGGCCTACTGGTTGAGCCGGCGCGCTGGTGGAATGTCTGCTGCAATTCCGGTGCTGGGTGCACTTGCTATCGGTGCGCAAAAGCTCATGCCGCAAATGCAGCAGGTTTACTATGGCTGGGTCTCATTAAGCGGCAACCGCACCACCTTGACAGACGTTGTTGCGCTTTTGGACCAACCTATTCCTGATGAATATTCAGAATTCTCCGCGAATATTCCAGCGCATCTTGAGCACGGGATCGCATTGCGTAATCTTTGCTTCCGCTATAAGAAAGACGCCCCTGAAGTCATCCGCCAAATCAGCCTTGAGATTCCGCGTGGTAGCCGCGTCGGTTTCGTTGGCAAGACCGGCAGTGGGAAGAGCACAGTGATTGATCTCATCATGGGCCTATTGGAACCCACGAAAGGCAGCATCGAAATTGACGGGCAGCCACTTACCAGCACCAACCGCCGTGCGTGGCAGGCGCGCATTGCCCATGTACCGCAGTCAATCTATTTGGCAGACACCAGCATTCAGGAAAACATTGCCTTTGGTGTCGATCCTCGCCATATCGATCAGGAGCGGGTGCATGAAGCAGCTCGCAAAGCACAGCTTGCCGAGTTTATCGAAACCTTACCTGAACAGTACCAAACCTCGGTGGGTGAGCGCGGCGTTCGGCTCTCTGGCGGGCAGCGCCAACGCATAGGCCTTGCTCGTGCTCTTTACAAGCAAGCAGACGTTTTGGTTATGGACGAAGCCACCAGTGCTCTTGACGATGTTACCGAAAAATCAGTCATGCAGGCCATTGATTCCTTGGGTAAGGAGATAACGGTTTTGATGATTGCCCACCGCGTTTCTACCCTAAGTCGATGTGATCGCATCTTTGAACTCAGTAACGGTATGTTGCTGCGCTCTTGCACATATCCAGAACTTCTTCGGCCTTTTCATGCGGCCAAGACCGCCGTTTTATCCTCTAAAATTTGATATCCATGCTTAATAAAAAATCCATCCTCATTACCGGCGGCACTGGTACCTTTGGCAAAGCCTTCGTCAAAACCATCTTCGAACGCTTTCCGGAGGTTAAGCGCTTGGTCGTTTTCAGCCGTGACGAACTCAAGCAGTATGAAATGGGTCAGCAATTCCTTGAGACCAGGTATCCGGTTTTGCGTTACTTTATTGGCGATGTTCGCGATGCCGATCGGTTGCGCAGGGCAATGGAGGGCATTGACATCGTCATTCACGCCGCCGCGCTCAAACAGGTACCAGCCGCCGAGTACAACCCATTTGAATGCATCAAAACCAACGTTCTCGGTGCACAGAATGTGATCGAGGCCTGCCTTGATACGAATGTGAAACGCGTGGTCGCCCTGTCTACCGACAAGGCAGCTGCGCCCATCAACCTGTACGGCGCTACCAAGCTCTGCTCAGACAAGCTATTTACGGCAGCCAACAACATCAAGGGTCACCGAGATTTGCGTTTTAGCGTGGTCCGCTACGGGAACGTCATGGGAAGTCGGGGCTCTGTGATTCCCTTTTTTCTGGAACGTCGCAAGACGGGCATGCTCCCGATCACAGACCCGGCCATGACCCGTTTCAACATCAGCCTGCAAGATGGTGTGGACATGGTGCTGTGGGCCCTGGAGCATGCCCAGGGCGGCGAAATCTTTGTGCCCAAAATACCTAGCTACCGCATCACTGACGTGGCCAAAGCGATTGGTCCGGACTGTGAACACCCCATCATCGGCATCCGCCCTGGCGAAAAGATTCATGAGGAAATGATTACCGGCAGCGACAGCTTCAACACCGTTGACCTGGGCAAGTACTTCGCCATTCTGCCGTCGGCCGGAGCCCACTCTGCAGAAAGCTACTGTGCGGTTCACGGTGGGCGACCCGTTCCGCCGGGTTTTGCCTACGACAGCGGCAGTAATACGGAATTCCTCACGGTGGAGCAATTGCAGCAATTGATTGCCGAACATGTAACTCATCCTGAAGAAAACCTCGCATGATTCCCTACGGCCGACAAGACATTACCCAGTCAGACATTGATGCCGTAGTGGCGGTGCTGCAGTCAGACTTTTTGACCCAAGGCCCTATGGTGCCCAAGTTCGAAGAGGCTGTGGCCAGTTATTGCGGCACAACGCATGCACTGGCGGTCAACAGCGCCACCTCCGCGCTGCACATCGCCTGTTTGGCCTTAGGTGTGGGTCCCGGCGACTGGTTGTGGACTTCGCCCATCACCTTTGTTGCCTCTGCCAACTGTGGCCTTTACTGTGGTGCCCAGGTTGACTTTGTTGACATTGATTCCCGCACGTATAACTTGTGCACGAAGGCGCTAGAGCAAAAACTCATCGCCGCAGAAAAAGCCGGTCGCCTGCCCAAGGTTGTGGTGCCGGTGCACCTGTGCGGCCAGCCCTGCGACATGCAAGCCATTCACACCCTGGCCCAGCGTTATAACTTCAAGATTATCGAAGACGCCTCGCATGCCATTGGTGGCAAATACAAGAACGAGCCTATCGGCAACTGCCGTTACAGCGACATCACCGTTTTCAGTTTTCACCCGGTCAAGATCATCACAACCGCGGAAGGCGGCATGGCCTTGACCAATAGCGCTGAGCTGGCCAACAAAATGGCACTTTTTCGCAGTCACGGCATAACCCGCGACCCTGCGCAAATGACCCACGAAGCCGATGGTCCTTGGTACTACCAGCAAATTGAGCTCGGCTACAACTACCGCATGACCGAACTGCAGGCTGCACTGGGCGTGAGCCAGATGCACCGTCTGGACTCCTACGTCACGCGCCGCCACCAGTTGGCTCGCCGCTACGACGAGCTGCTGCCAACTTTGCCCATAATCACTCCCTGGCAGCACCCAGACAGCTACTCAGGCCTGCACCTTTATCCAATCCGCCTGCAGCTTGACAAAGTTAGCTGCAGTCACCTTCAGGTTTTTGAGACCCTCCGCGAGCTGGGCATTGGTGTCAACCTGCACTACATTCCCGTGCATACACAACCTTATTACCAGCGAATGGGCTTTCAGCCAGATGACTTCCCGCAGGCGCAAACTTATTACCGTGAGGCGATCAGCCTGCCCATGTACCAAGCATTGACTGACGAACAACAAGACCAAGTTATGGCCGCGTTAAAAACTGCGCTCGTATTATGAAGATAGTGCTGGGGACTGTTCAATTTGGCATCGAATACGGCATTGCCAATCAAACAGGTCGAGTGCAACTTGAAGATGTCCACAATATTTTTCAACTTGCTACTAGTAATGGCGTCGATACACTGGATACCGCGATTGCCTATGGCGACAGCGAAAGTACTCTAGGTCAAGTGGGCGTTAATGGTTGGTCAGTAGTAACCAAACTATCTGCGATCCCCGAAGGTTGTGTTGATGTGGCAGGCTGGGTCGAAGCACAGATAGATGACTCGCTCAAACGTCTTGGCATTAGTCAATTGCATGGTGTGTTGCTCCATCGGCCCAAGCAATTGCTGGGCGAGCATGGAAAATCGTTGTATGAAGCGCTTCAGCACCTTAAGGTGCAGGGCATCACCCGAAAAGTTGGAGTGTCAGTCTATGCGCCCGAAGAGTTAGACATGCTTCCGGGCACAATGCAGTTTGACCTTGTACAAGCGCCCTTGAATATTCTGGATCGTCGATTAGTGGAATCTGGCTGGGCCAAAAAACTAAAAGAGCAAGGCACAGAACTGCATGTCCGCTCTGCATTCCTTCAGGGCCTGCTGTTAATGCCGGCGGGTAAACGCCCTGAGAAATTTGAGCGCTGGAACAGCGTTTGGTCAGAGTGGTCACGTTGGCTTGGTGAAACCGGGCTGACACCTCTTCAAGCATGTCTCGGCTATGTCATGGCAATTAAAGAAGTTGACAAGGTTGTCGTTGGCGTTGATAGCATCACTCAACTCAAAGAAATTTTTGCTGCCTCCCACTCAACGTTGCCAAGCCTGCCAAGCCTGCCAAGCCTGCCAAGCCTGCCAAGCCTGCCAAGCTGGCCGCGACCTATCCATACAGACCTGATCAATCCGGGTCGATGGAGTGATTTATGAAAGTCGTTGCCATTGTTCAGGCCCGCATGGGCTCAACCCGTTTGCCCAACAAAGTAATGAAGCCGATTGGCGGCATACCCATGATTGAGGTGTTGCTTACCCGCTTGGCTTGTGCCAAAGAGGCCAATGAAATTATGGTGGCCACCTCAGCGGATCCGCGTAACCAGCCCTTGGCTGATCATGTAAATGCCTTGGGCTACAAGTGCTATCGAGGCAGTGAAGATGATGTGCTTGATCGCTACGTTCAGGCCGCCAAGTCAGGAAATGCAGACGTAGTTGTGCGGATCACAGGAGACTGCCCACTGGTTGATCCTGCGTTGGTAGACGAGGTTATTCGTCAGTTCAAAGCATCCAAGGTTGACTATTTCAGTAATACCGCTCCACCGACTTTTCCGGATGGTTTGGATATTGAAGTTTTCACATTCGCCGCGCTGGAAAAAGCTGGGCAAGAAACCAGCCAACCCTTTGATCACGAACACGTAACACCCTATCTGCGTGAGTCCAGTCAATTCTTGCAAGCCGGCATGCAACACAGTGAAGATCTGTCTGACCTTCGCTGGACCGTAGATGAGCCAGCAGACTATGACGTTGTGTCAAAAATATTTGCGCACTTCGCACCCGACATCCACTTCAGCTGGCAGCAAGTTCTGCAATTGCAGCGCAGCCGACCCGAAATTTTTTATTCCAACCAAAACCTGTTTCGTAACGAAGGAGCCATTATGGGTACCGGTCAAAAACTCTGGAAACGCGCCAAGCACGTCATTCCCGGGGGCAATATGCTGCTTTCCAAGCGTGCAGAAATGTTTCTGCCGGAGCAGTGGCCCGCCTACTTCAGCAAAGCCAAGGGCTGCAAGGTATGGGACTTGGATGGCAATGAATACATTGACATGTCTATCATGGGTATCGGCACCAACATTTTGGGCTATGGCCATCCTGAGGTGGATGCGGTCGTGCAGCAAACCTTGGCTGCCGGCAACATGTCAACCTTCAACTGTCCCGAAGAGGTTTACCTGGCCGAGAAGCTGGTGGAGCTTCATCCATGGGCCAATATGGCCCGCCTCGCGCGCTCAGGTGGGGAGGCCAATGCAATCGCGATACGCATTGCACGAGCAGCATCGGGCAAAGACAAAGTGGCCGTGTGCGGTTATCACGGCTGGCACGACTGGTATTTGGCGGCCAACTTGGGTGATGACGACCACTTGGCTGGTCATTTGCTGCCGGGGCTGGAGCCCAAAGGCGTGCCGCAAAGTCTGCGCGGCACGGTCTTCCCCTTCAACTACAACAACTACGCTGAGCTTGAGACACTGGTGAACACCCAAGACATCGGCGTCATCAAGATGGAGGTGGTTCGTAACAAAGGGCCGGAAGATAACTTTTTGCACAAAGTGCGCAAGCTGGCTACAGACCGTGGCATTGTTTTGATTTTTGACGAATGCACCTCCGGCTTCCGTCAGACCTTTGGCGGTTTGCACAAGTTGTATGGCGTGGAGCCCGATATGGCCATGTTTGGCAAGGCTCTTGGCAATGGCTACGCCATCACCGCCACAATTGGTCGCCGTGAAATTATGGAGGCAGCCCAATCCACCTTCATCAGCAGTACTTTCTGGACAGAACGCATCGGTCCAAGCGCAGCGCTGAAAACGCTGGAAGTCATGGAGCGCCTGCAGTCTTGGGACACCATCACCCAGACCGGTTTGCAAATCCGCCAGAGTTGGCAGCAACTGGCGGACAAGCACGCGCTCAATATTGACCACTGGGGTTTGCCCGCGCTTACAGGTTTTACGTTCCAAAGCCCTAACGCATTAGCCTACAAGACGCTCATCACCCAAGAAATGTTAGCCAAAGGCTATCTGGCCGGCAACAGCGTTTACGTTTGTACCGAACATACGCCAGAGGTCGTAAAGGGCTTCTTCGAAGCACTCGATCCAGTGTTTGGTCTCATCAAAGAATGTGAGGAAGGTCGCGATGTGATGAGTCTGTTGAAGGGGCCGGTATGCCATGGTGGTTTCAAACGCCTCAACTAAATCGCCGATGAAAATTGCCTTCCGCGCCGATGCCTCCCTGCAAATGGGCAGTGGCCACGTCATGCGCTGCCTGACCCTTGCCGACGCACTCAAAGCTCAAGGCGCGGATTGCCACTTCATCAGCCGCGAGCACCCCGGTCACCTGCTGGAAGTTATTCGCCAGCGCGGTTATAAGGTGAATAGCCTTGTAGCGCCCGTGCAGCCTGCGCAAGAAGCTATTAAAAAAATAGTTAAAGAAGCACCAAGCCAGCAGCGAGAACCCGTCCACGCAGCCTGGCTAGGCAGCACCTGGCAGAACGATGCGCAAGAAACCGCCGCCATTCTTGCCAGCCTGCAACCCGACTGGCTGGTGGTAGACCATTACGCCCTTGACCAGCGCTGGGAAGAGGCGCTTGCGCCGCATTACCGCCAACTGCTGGTCATCGACGACCTGGCGGATCGGCCCCATCGCTGCGACCTGATTCTCGATCAAAACCTGGGGAGCCAGCCCGAGCACTACTCCTCGCTGGTGCCTGCACACTGCCAAGTGCTCACTGGTCCGCACTACGCCTTGTTGCGCCCTGAGTTTGCGGCATTGCGCCCCTACAGCCTGCAGCGTCGCCAGGCGCAGCCTGCCTTGCGCCAGTTGCTCATCACCATGGGCGGCGTCGATCAACCCAACGCCACCGGAAAAGTGTTGCAAGCCCTCAAAACTTGCGCTTTGCCAGCCGACTGCCGCATCACCGTGGTCATGGGCCTGACGGCGCCATGGTTGCAGAACGTCCGGGAACTGGCGGCACAGATGCCTTGGCCAACCGAAGTGGTCGTCAATGTCAGTGACATGGCCCAGCGAATGGCCGACAGTGATCTGGCGATTGGTGCGGCGGGCAGTACGTCGTGGGAGCGGTGTTGCTTAGGCTTGCCTACCCTAATGGTGGTGCTGGCAGAAAATCAACAACCTAGCGCCCAAGCCCTGGAAGCTGCACACGCAGCCCGTTTGATTGGGGGCGTGAGCGATATCGCGACGCAACTGCCATTGGCAGCCGCTGAACTGATCGATTCAGATTGCCAGAGCCAGATGAGTCTTGCCGCCAGTGCGATCACCAACGGGCAGGGCGTTGAAAAAATCCTGAACGCCATGGGAGTGCTCAATGCCTGAATCAACCCCAGTCTCATCTCAAATTCGGCCCATGGTTCATGCAGATCTGGAACGGGTGCTGGCTTGGCGCAACCATCCAGACGTTCGACGCAATATGTACACCCAGCATGAAATCACGCTAGATGAACATCAGCGCTGGTTTGAACGCACCTTGCCAGACCCGAAAAAACACTTGCTGATTTTTGAAGAGAACCATCAGCCCCTGGGGTTTGTGAACTTCAATGAGGTAGGAAACGGGGGCCTTGCCGACTGGGGTTTTTATGCGGCACCCGATGCACCCAAAGGCAGCGGACGGCAACTTGGCCGCGCAGCGCTCAACCATGCCTTCAGCCAACTCAAACTCCACAAAGTCTGTGGCCAGGCGCTGGCGTACAACCATCGTTCCATCCAGTTTCACCAATCCTTGGGTTTTCAGCAGGAAGGCAACTTGCGCGATCAGCATTTTGACGGTGAGTGCTATCACCACGTCATCTGCTTTGGCCTGCTATGCCATGAATGGCAACCCAACCCCTAAGACATAAGAGAGAACACCATGTCGAATCATCCCAATATCACCATCGCAGGTCGTCGGATTGCCGTTGACGAACCGCCCTACGTCATCGCCGAAATGTCCGCCAACCACAACGGCAACATTGAAACCGCTTTCAAAATCATCGAGGCCGCCAAACAGGCTGGTGCAGATGCCGTAAAACTGCAAACCTACCGCCCCGACACCATCACACTAAATTGCGATACGGATGACTTTCGCATTCACGGCGGCCTATGGGATGGAAAAACGCTTTATGAGCTATATGAAGAAGCCCACATGCCGTGGGAGTGGCACGCCCCCCTGTTTGCGCATGCCCGCACACACGCAATGCACCGGCCTACAAGATCGCATCTTTTGAAGCGGTTGATCACGCACTGATCAAATACGTCGCTAGCACCGGCAAACCCATGATCATCTCCACCGGCATGGCCGATGCCGAAGAGATTCAGGAAGCCATTGATGCCGCACGCGAAGGCGGCTGCAAGGAACTGGCTATCCTGCACTGCGTCAGCGGCTACCCCGCGCCGGCAGAAGACTACAACTTGCACACCATCCCCGACATGATCGAGCGCTTTGGTCTGGTCACAGGCTTGTCTGACCACACGCTGGACAACACCACCGCAATAACCAGTGTGGCTATGGGCGCGGCCATCATCGAAAAGCATTTCACGCTGGACCGCAGCGGTGGCGGGCCGGACGACAGTTTCTCGCTGGAACCTGCGGAATTGACCGCCCTGTGCAAAGACAGCAAAACGGCGTGGGCAGCGCTGGGCAAGGTTGATTACGGGCGTAAATCGAGCGAGCAGGGAAATGTGAAATTTCGACGGTCGCTGTATTTCGTCAAGAATCTGCAAGCGGGCGAAATCATTTCACATGATGCGGTACGCAGCGTGCGGCCTGGGTTTGGTGCGGCGCCGATGTATCTTGATGTGGTGATTGGCAAGCGGGTTAAAACCGGCACTGCTGCGAATACGCCAGTTTTACTTGAGAACCTTCAGTGAGGAATGACATCAGAGCCTACAACGCAGCGGCCTCAACCCAAGCATTCGCTAGATAGAGATGCTGCCCATTAAAGATACCATTTACGCCGCGCTAAAAGCCGCTGATCTTGACGCTGTGATGCAGTGTGAATATCCCGAAGTGTGGGACCGAGTCTGGCACTCCCTGCCCTACCAAAGCGTGGCTTATTCCATCTCAATGATCGAATACCAGCGCGCCTACTTTCGGGGCGCCGGTTGGACGCTATATGACGCTAGCTTGGTGCTGCGTATCGACGGGCGCCCTTGCGCCCTTTGGCCGTTGTCGCTAGGCGGCCCTAACGGCAGCCCGCGAATCACTAGCGCCGGCGCCGTTGTGATGGCGCCCGTCTTCGCGCCAGGCCTATCGCCACGCGTAGTCAAGAAGATCTGCGCCCGCGCCATCGCCTTCATGCGCTTGTTGTGCGTCGAGCAAGGCTTGGCCGAACCGGTGCTAGAGCAAGGCCCCGCGCCTGGACTGGTCACTGAGGGGGCCAGCGAGTGGCACCAGCAATTGCTGGCCGCAGGTGCCACAGTCATGCTGCGGCACGATCTGTACGCCGACTTACGGCCCGCGTTACCGGACATACGAGCCAGCGTCCGTAAGAGCTTCCGACCGCTAATCAATGTGGGCTTGCGCAACTGGTCCATCTTTGTTCTCGATCAAAGCAACGTAAGTGACACAGTGTGGGCGGAATTCAAGCAACTGCACCGTAACGTTTCCGGTCGCATCACCCGCAATGACGAGACCTGGGCCCGACAGAACACGATGCTAAGTAAGGGCGAAGCATTCTTGGTCGGCCTGCGCGACCAAGCCGACCGGCGCCTGGTCGGGGCCGGCTTTTTCCAGTGCACCCGCGACGAAGGCCTGTATGCCGTAGGCGCCTATGACCGCTCGCTATTCGACAAGCCGCTGGGTCATGTGGTGCAGCAGCGCGCCATCGAGACGATGAAGGCGCGCGGCCTGCGCTGGTATTGCCTCGGCGAACGGCACTACCCGCAGTACCAGCCGAAGCCAACCGACAAGGAAGTGACCATCGCAGCATTCAAGCAAGGCTTTGCCAGCAATCAGTTTTGTCGTTTTGAGTTTCGTCTGCCATTTGCGAACCGCGACGCGATCAGTATTGCGGGACAAGTATGATGCCCACTCGATTCTTTCTGTGGCCTCAGTCAATGAATCTTTCGGCGAGAGATTTAGTTGGACCCCCGTGCACGTCTAAAGAAATTGAAGCAAAGCTGCGCACTCTCTTTCCTAGCAGCGAGCCCGTTTTGTTCTCAAGCGCGCGAGCCGGGCTCACTGCCGTTCTCGAAGTTCTGGGGCTGTCCAGACCGGATCTGATCTGGACGCCACCGTTTTCCAGTCATTGCGTACTTGAGGCTATCGCACATGTTTGCACCCCTATTCCAGTCGTTGCCGAGGTGGGCGACATCGCCGCAGCGCTTGTTTATCACCAATGGGGGCACATAAATCAATCTAGTTTTTCTTCGAATGTCAGGATCATCGAGGACTCAGTTGACAGCCTGCTGATCCCAGGGTCATCACCCTTTGCCATTGGTGGCGATTTTGCGCTTTGGTCACTACCCAAGGTGTTGGGCACACAATCCGGGGGCGTCGTATTTTGCCGGCATGCCGAACGCGCGAGCGCTTTGCGCGCCTTACGCGCCAGCAGGTCGTCCTCCGCGCTACAAGCGTTCCTGCGATGGCGTTCAAAATCGAGTGCACTCGCAGCAACTTACTGGAACGGTGCTGAAGCGCTGCAGGGGGAATTGGTCATGCCGCTACGCCGTCAGGCCCTTCGTCGTCTTAAAGCTATCTACCAAGTCACAGAGGAGCGGTTATCTCTCCTCAGGCATATCTCACTCGACCTCAGCCGGTCATACGAACGAACTGGCCGACTGCCATCTAATTTGCCAATGAGGTTGCCGTCCGAGTGGCAGCATGTTTGGGGTCCATCGGGGCTTGTGAGTGCCGGGCTGAGATCGTTCAACGTTGCGCGCACCAGTCCTGACACGAACTGGGTTCGGGTCGCGCCGCTGCCGGTTCACATGGACGTCTCGCGTGTGCATCTTCAAAAAATATTCCAACACCTAAACCTAAAGGTCAGTTCCAATGAGTTCGACATCGTTTGACAATTACGCTCGGCTTGCACGACTGCAGGACGCTGACAACATTGAGGTCGCCGGCCGATACCGCTTTCAGTCGTCGGCAGAGCGACGCATCATCATGGATGTCACAAAAAAGCTCGTCCTAGATTGTGACGACACACTATTGGAGATCGGGTGTGGCCCGGGTAACCTGCTTCTGCCTTTGAGCTACCAAGTAGCCGGTTCTGCGGGTATCGACAACCATGCAGCACTGGCGCGACTGACTGCACGGTGCGGACCATCAATGCAAATCGAAACCTATCCAGGCGACTTTCTTACGATGGCACTGCCAGGCATTCCTTTTTCGAAAATCCTTGTCTACTCGGTCCTGCAGTACGTTGAAAATCAGTCGTCAGCTATCCAATTTTTGCAACGCGCATTGTCTTTACTGCGCCCTGGCGGTCGGCTGCTGCTTGGTGACTTACCCAACCAGGACAAGAAACGCCGGTTTACCGTATCGCAGTCAGGCGAGATTGCCTCGAAAGAGTGGCAAGCACTTGTCGCAAGTGCGGGCACCCATCCGTTGTCCGGTCTAACGACAGACGAGCGCCTGCTGGTGGTGGATGATGATCTCTTGCTTACGCTGCTGAAATGCGGACGCGCGGCGGGTTATGAGTCTTATCTGTTAGCCCAGCCTGCAGGTCTGCCCTTTGGTCATACGAGGGAAGATATTCTCTTTATTGCACCCAATTAATACCTTGTACTTTTGTTATATCTCCATAGATTAGTCGCGTGAATGCGCAACTATTTATTAACTTCATCCAATGACTGAAAAGGCCCTTATATTTTGCAGAACGCCGCTGCAGGCGCTCATCATAAACTGTTTGTTGCAATTAATTAATTATGAAGTTGTTGTCCTTTATTGCCCTGTCAGCAATAACATTAAACATAATTATTATTTTGAGAAAATAAAAACCACGCAAAAGTACTTTGTAGCAAGGCAGCAATGGAGATTTTCAGATACATTAACTGACGCCATTGCATGGTGGAGAATTCCACTAACAATTCGACAAACTAAATTTAGTCACTTGTTGGCTGCCAGTATAGGATCTATACCATTTAGTTTTTTTGCGGGCAGAAATAAAGATGCAAAAATATATACTTTTGACGATGGAAGTTTTAATGTTTCATTGAGTACTTTTAGCAACTGGATTAATTCTGAACCTGTAACTCGTCGGCTGGTTAAGATTTTATTCGGGGGGTGTAATAATATTGATATGCTCGATAAGGTAGCGCGGCACTACACTATTTACGAAAACAAATTTGTGGTGGGTTTCAAATGCCCTATTGAAGAGTTGAATTTATTTGACGACGTCAGTAAACAAAAGTCCACCCGGAAAAATAAGAGCGTAAGAATTTTGCTTGGTTCATTGTTTTCTGATAGTGATATTCAATCGCGGCACGATAAAATCTTGCAATCAGTTAAATTCGATCTGATATTGCCACACCCTAGTGACAAACACAATTTACCGGTTGTGGCAGATTTTTTGGATTCAATAGAAGGGTTTGATCCAGCCAAAATGATCGCGGAGGATTTGGTTCTATTATTAATATCGACTGGATTTGTTCCGGTAACATATGGATTTAATTCAACGGCCCTGATTAATTTGGCTCGCCATAGTCGGGTAATCAGTATAATTCTCGATCCAAAATATAATACTATCGCCTCAAGGATGATGTCTGACTTGAATATTCGGCGGATGTTTTGCTATGCCAAAAATGAGAAATTGAAACGTATGATCACTAGGCAGATTGCATGAAACTTACTGATAAAAAGCGCTGGCGCTATAATGCAAATTGGGGTAGTCGCAGCACCATTGACATGGTGAAGCGGCGTGATGAGTGGCTGGCGATTGTTCGTCGTATTTTGCCCGATGCTCCTTTACGTTATTTGGAGTTGGGGTGCGCGCCTGGCCTTTATACAGCCGCACTGGCAGAGGGCACGCAGTGGAATATTTCGGGTATCGATTTCTCAGTCGATGCGCAGCGGTTTGTCGACACGTTGGCAGTTGTTGGAAAGCAAGTTTCATTGCACCACATGGACATGTTCGTCGAGCGTATCGATGAACAATTCGACGTCGTCTGCAGCTTCGGACTCGTCGAGCACTTTCGTGGGGCGACTCTCGAATCGGTACTGCAACTCCATGATTCGTACATTTATGAGGGCGGTTACGTTGTTCTAGAGATGCCGAATTTCACAGGGTTCCAATATTTTTGGCATTACCTATTTGATCGACCAGATTTGGATAACCATAATGTGGATGTGATGCAGCCAGCAGCCATGTTATGGTTCAAGGAACGTGGTTACGAAATTTTGTTTAATGACTATGTCGGGGTAATGCGCTTATGGGGTAATACGGGATGGCTTAAATACTGGATTTTGGGTAAGTTAGTTGCGGCGGTGGCAGTAAGTTTGAGTAAAGTGGCCCGAATTTTGGATAGATTTGGAATCAAATTGCGTGGTCGATCGTGGTCACCTGACTTTTTGATGATTGCCCGAAAAATTCGGGTTGAAGCCAGATAGCATGAACATAAGCAAGCCTGATGCTTCTAGATGCGTGAGGCGGGTGACGCAGGTGCTCTATTCCGGTCTTGGTGGCCATGCCAGTGTGGCATTCAGCTTGCTGGCTGGTGATATTGAGGGGCAATGGCAGCCAGCATTGTTATTTGTTGGCATAGAACCTCTCGCACCCGGCTATCGGCAACTATGTGAATTGCTGGAGTTGCCGTTTGAGTGCATTCAGTCTAGGCAGGGACAACCATGGTGTACTTGGCCGGCGATTTATTTGGCGCTGCGGCGCCAGCGGCCGGATGTCGTGGTGCTGCACAGCGTCAGCAGCCTCTTGCCCGTGGCGCTCTATTGCTTTACGCACAGAAAAAGGTTGGTGGACGTCG
>NZ_JABBPF010000191.1 GCF_012927415.1 Polaromonas sp.
AAATATGTCTACCGCGTCACGGCCATGGGCTTTGGTCCGCGCGTTGATATCCAGGCGGTTTTGCAAATGATTTACAGAGATTGAAGGACACAAGGCCATCATGCAAAGCACCCCATCCACTCACGCCTCTGTAGCCATGACATCATCCATCGCAACAAAAACGGGTACTTCAACCCGGCATTCAATGCTGGCGCACGCGCTACGCAAGCGCTGGTTGCCGCTGGCGACTTTGCTGTCTCTGGTTCTCGGCGTGACCCTTGTCATCGGCCAGAGCGTGCCGCCCAGCATTCCTGCCATCAGCCTTTCCGCCGACCCGCTATTCGCAGCCACAGGCGGAGACAAACCAGTAATGGCGCTGGCTTTATCCGTCGAGTTCCCTACCGTCGGAGCACAATACCTGACCTCTGGATCGACAGATGCAACCTACAGCAATCTGAACGAATATCTTGGGTATTACGACGCTGAAAGCTGCTACAACTACAACGATGCCCCGACAGAAACCCCGGCTACAGGTTTAACCGCCGCTGATTACAAGCGCTTTGATCGCAGTGCGCCAAGCGGAACCGGTACAAGTCTTCATATGTGTAGCAATGCCTTTAGCGGCAATTTTTTGAACTGGGCCTCCAGTTCTGCCATCGACATGATGCGCCTCGCGCTTTCCGGTGGCGACCGATATATTGACACGACCAACCTGACGATTCTGCAAAGGGCGGTCATTCCGAATGGTGACCCGGTCTGTATGTGGAACAGCAGCAACTTTCCGGCCAAGCAACTCCAAAAAGATGGCGGCGGCTCAGGGAAGTATTGGGGTGCTGTTCCCACGGCAATGGTGACGCAGGCGGCAGGCAGCGACATTTGGGTGGGCAACACGCTGAACCGAATTTATTTCGGCACCAGCGCTACCGGGAGTTGCAACAATACGGGCGCTTACGTCTTGGGCGCACCAACAACTGCAAGCCCGAGTTATGGGCCGGTTAGCAACAGCAATGGAAAGTTGCCTAGGGATGCCGTTTCTTGTGCAAATGAAAATGGAAACTGCAGCTTCAGCGGTATCAAAGAAGTCTGGTATGGAGACGAAGGCAGCAAGAAATTTAACAAAGTCCAGGCGTCTGAGGGTATCGCCTGTACCAATGCCATATTCGGCGATCCGATTAGTGGAACCGCAAAGAAATGCTATTACCGCGACACTGACGGCTCATGGGCACCACCAGCAGCATCTGCAAACCTGAACTCAGAGGGTTATTTCTTTTCACGGGTGCAGGTATGCAATGTGGCGTCCGGCACGCTGCAGGATGTTCGGGACTACGGCTTGTGCAAGCAATACCCCAATGGGAACTTCAAGCCCACAGGCAGCATTCAAAAATACAGCGATCAGTTGCGGCTAGCGGCATTTGGCTATCTGATGGATCAGACAGCCAGCTACGACAATGGTCGTTATGGTGGTGTTCTGCGTGCTCCAATCAAATATGTAGGCGCAAAAACGTTCAGTACCACCGGACAGGACAATACTGCAACGGGCGGAAACCCGAATGCAGAATGGAATTTAAGCACTGGCGTATTTAATACCAACCCCGACGGCGACACCACGCAAGCAACACCTATAAGCGGTGTCATCAACTACTTGAATAAATTTGGCCGTACTGGCCCGGTAGCCGGCCGATATAAAAAATACGACGCCGTCGGTGAACTGCATTACGAAGTTTTGCGTTATCTTCAAGGACTGCAGCCAACAGCGGATGCCGTCAGTAATATTACAACTGACATGTATGACGGGTTTCCAGCATCAACCACCTGGGCTGACCCCTATGGTGATGGCCGCTCCTCCACCGCTGATTATTCATGCTTGAAAAGCAATATCGTGGTGATCGGCGATATTCATACCCACGATGGCAACAGATTACCCACAGCCAGTGCGGCCAACAACATACTGGATATTGACTATTGGCGCTCGATCGTCCAATCATTTGAGAAAAATCAATCTGTTTCTTATACAGACGGTCAGGGCGCATCCCAAACCACCGGTAACCCTAACGGCACTAACAACAGTGTTCCGTCGGATAGCAAAACAAGTCAGATTCTTGGTACCAGCTACTGGGGACACAGTCACGATATTCGCGGTACCAACTGGACGGGAAGCCCGAGCCTGCAAAGGCCAGGGCTTCGGACCAAATCATTTTTCTTCGACGTAAACGAATACGGTGAGTCGTCAGTCGCAGCCAACCGGCAATATAGCAACCAGTTTTTCACGGCTGCCAAGTACGGCGGCTATGAATCCAATGCAGGAAATATCGGCGGAAAACCCTACAATACTTTTGGAAATCCGTTCAAGCGCCAGAATGGCACTAACGACAATAACGTCTGGCAAGATCCTACCCGCCCCGGCGAGGCCAGTACTTATTACCTTCAAAGCAGCGCAAGGGGTGTACTCAGTGCGTTCGACAGTATTTTCAGCCGCTCGTCCACGAGCGCCCGGAGCATTGCCGGCGCCGCGACTTCCGGGAAATCGCTGTCCCCAACCGGCAGCAATACAATTTACCAAGCCGCTTTTGATACCTCCGACTGGTCGGGCGATGTACTGTCAGTCCCGCTTAGCGTCACGGGAACCAGCACAGTGAGCGTAGGCGCCGCCAACTGGAGCGCGGCGGCCCGCCTTAATCTGCTTACCACGCCGGCTACGACCCGCAACATCGTGATTGGCATGCCGGGTGCAGCAGCAAATCCTGTAGCCACCGCATTCACCTGGAGTGCCATTGGCGCCGCTATGCAAGGCAATCTTCAAAAACTCACGCCGGCGTCGGCAACTGATGTTTTGGGGCAAGATCGCCTTAATTACCTGCGAGGTGACCGGTCCAACGAAGGGACGACTTTCCGCACCAGGACCAAACTGCTGGGTGATATCGTCAACTCGGGAATCGCATTTTCGGGAACGCCTACTGCGAGCGTCTCGAGCACGGCTGCGTATGCATCGTTTTACGCCACCAACGCAGCACGCACTCCAGCCCTCTTTGTGGGCGCCAACGACGGAATGCTCCACGCTTTCAATGCCAACAACGGAGACGAATTGTTCGGCTACATCCCCAGCTGGATGGCCACGAAACTGGCGGCTTTGACAAGCAAAACCTACCCAAACAACCATCAGGCTTATGTGGATGGCACCCCCGCCGTCGCGGAAGCCCAGGTTGGCTCCGCAGGCACAGCCGCTGACTGGAAGACGGTATTGGTGTCTGGAACGGGTGCGGGTGGTTCCGGCGTCTTTGCGCTTGATGTGACAGACCCCACAGCATTTTCAGCATCCAAGGTCATGTGGGAATTTACGCGTACTGACGATGCAGACCTGGGCTACGTTGTGGGCCGCCCGCAAATTCTCAAGCTGCGTACCAGCGCCCCAGGTGCGACGACAGCGACCTATCGCTGGTTTGCGGTAGTCGCCAGCGGCGTGAGCAATTACGTTGCTGACCCGCTGTTTGGTAACGCCTTCAGCGCTACCGGTAACCCAGCGTTGTTCTTGCTTGCGCTGGACAAAGCAGCAGGAGCCACATGGACTGCCGGGACAAACTACTACAAAATTTCCATTCCGGTTGACAGCACCCTGAGCACCACCACCACCACCGTAACCGGCACCGGCACAGGTTTGATAAATTTCCAGCCTATTACGGCTGGCACAGCCGGGGAACTCACGCAAATTTACATGGGTGATTTGCACGGAAAAGTCTGGAAGCTTGACTTCGCGACGCGCGGGGAAACGGAATGGACCATGGACAAACTGTCGACCTTCAAAAAAGGCAGCTCGGCACCATTCACACCCTATCCACTGTTCATCGCACAGACTGCGGCTGGTGGCGTGCAAGCTATTTCAATGGCGCCTGCAGTAGTGCCAGGACCTATCCTGAACGGCATCAAGACGACTTACGTCGCTTTTGTCACCGGAAAATATCTGGAATCATCCGACAAAACGTCCACTGCACAAAACTCGATCTATGAAGTCTTTGACAACGGATCAACCGGGGGCGACAGCACCCCGGTCGGTGCCAGCGCTATCTCCGGCCGGGGCCGCCTCAAGGCGGGCACAGTGGACACGTCAACTGGGTTGGTGAATGTTGCGACTTTCACATGGGGCCGGGCCACCAGCGACGCCGATGCCACGCAACGCTCCGGTTTCTATGCAGATTTTCCCGTGTCCGGAGAGCGGGGAATCAGCGATATGACCGTAGCAGGAAATTCTTTGCTTTTCAGCAGTTTGATACCCGCATCGTCGGGCGCGGCAGGCTCATGCGCGGCGGCTGGCGGAGATGGCAAGTTTTATTCGATTAATTACCTGACCGGCAAAGGTACGTTCAATAACTCTACCGTCGGTATACCGGGGACTCAAATCCTGTTCGACTTACCCGCCGCAACTGTTTACAAGAAAAGCAACACAACTGGTCAAAGGATCAAGACGGTCGTTCAACAGGTGTTGCAGCCAGGCTCGCTTGGTGTGGCCACGGGCGGCACGGTGACCACCGACTTTATTGCCGGTCGCTTGAGCTGGCGGCAAATCAACAACTATCAAGACCTGAAGAACGCACCATGAAATCATTGCGCATGCGAGGCTTTACCCTGATTGAGTTGATGATCGTCGTGGCTATTGTTGCCATCCTGGCGTCCATCGCCTATCCTGCTTACACCAATTCCGTTTTGAAAGGCAAGCGGGCGCAAGGCCGCACTGCACTGGCCGAGTTGATGCAGCAACAAGAGCGCTACATGACACAAAGAAACTGTTATCTGGGTTTCACTACCTTAGCCAGCTTCGTCGCTACCGCCAGTGCGCCCTCCCCGTCAACAGACTGCGGCGGGGTCACGGCAACGGCTGTGCCCTTCAAGACCTTCTCTGGAGACAATCAGTCTAGCGCCGCGTACAAGCTGACTGCAGATACCTGTCCGGCTACCGGTGGTGGCACGCTTGCCATCTCCGAATGCGTTCGTGTCAATGCCGAGCCCGTCGGCACCGACCCCGTAGCCGGTACGCTCTGGATGACGAGTACCGGAAAGAAAGGTTGCTCGGGCACGGGCGCCGCTACGCTGTGCTGGCCATGATCGTGTACAAACAGCGGGACCGGGGTTTTACCCTGATTGAACTGATGGTCACCCTGGCCATTGCGGCGGTGCTGCTGTTGGTAGCGATACCAAGCATGACGGCCTACAAGCGCAATGCAGAACTCACTTCGGCCACCAACACCCTGCTTTCAGCCATCAACGGAGCGCGAGGTGAGGCCATGAAACGGGGCATGTACGCCATGGTAGTGCCGGCGGACGGCGCCGACTGGAACACCGGCTGGATCGTCTTTGTAGACAAGAACAGGAGCCAGGCTTACGACGCTACGGTAGATCAAACTGTCTTGAATCAGGGTCCACTACCAGGATATTTCAGCGTCACAGGCAACGGTACTGCGGCCACGGGGAGCGCACCCTACATCATGTTCGATGCATCGGGCTATTCAAAAACAAAGAGCAGCAGTTTCGGGGACCTGACCCTCACCCTGACCCGTACAGATCTCTCTGGATCAGCGCTGGACGATCAAACACGCCGGGTTGTGGTTGCCAAAACCGGCCGCACCCGAACCTGCAGGCCATCGACCGATGCCAGTTGCACGGTTAGTGCCAGTCAATAGCGTTTTGTACTGATGCCAGAAACTGAAGACGAAAATTTTTTTAAATTTCTCATGACGCTGGCGAAGGAAGCAGTGTGCATCGCCTCGCCGAATCCACGTGTTGGGTGCATGCTGGTGGCAGCCGACGGCAAGCTCCTGGGAGCCGGTCATACTCAGCAAGCCAGTGGCCCCCACGCCGAGATCATGGCTCTGCGCGATGCGGCAACGCTGGGCCATTCCGTCCAGGGCGCCACCGCCTATGTCACCCTGGAGCCCTGCTCTCACCACGGCCGCACCGGCCCCTGCTGCGATGCGCTCATCGCAGCCGGCATCAAAAAGGTGGTCGCCTCGATTGCAGACCCCAATCCACTTGTATCAGGCCAGGGCTTCGCGCGCCTGCGTGCAGCGGGCATTGAGGTGCAAGTCGGCCCCGGCGCGGCGGAGTCGCGCGAATTGAACAGCGGCTTTTTCAGTCGCATGATCCGCAAAACGCCCTGGGTTCGCATGAAAATCGCCGCCTCGCTCGATGGCACGATCGCGCTGGTCAACGGGCAAAGCCAGTGGATCACATCGCCCGAAGCCCGCGCAGATGGTCACGCCTGGCGGGCCCGCTCCTGTGCAGTGCTGACCGGAATTGGCACGGTGCTGCAGGACAACCCCCGGCTTGACGTTCGCCTGGTAGAGACAGCTCGGCAACCTTACCGGGTGATTGTCGACAGCCGCCTGCAGACACCACCCGAAGCCGCCATCTTTAAGGCCGGCGGTCCCGTCTGGATCTACAGCGCAACGCATGACGCGGCCAAAGAAATTGCCTTGGCGACCATGGGCGCAACAGTCACCTGTTTGCCGGACGCACACGGGAAAGTGGATTTGGTTGCCATGATGACCGATCTGGCGCGCCGCGAAATCAATGAACTACATGTCGAAGCCGGCAGCAAGCTCAATGGTTCGCTGATTAGCGCAGGCCTGATCGACGAATTTCTGCTTTATCTGGCCCCCAAACTTCTCGGACCCGGCTCGGGGATGGCGTCTTTTGGACCGCTGCAGGCGCTTTCCGAAGCGCTTGAACTGCAATATCAATCCGCCGACAGGGTGGGTGCCGATTTACGAATCATCGCGCGCGTCGTCGGACGGGAACAGTTCTAGCGGAATATATCTCAGGGGGTAAAACAGCGCGCTGGCAGCTTTTTTCCAGGCCTTTCGAGGCCTTGTACGGCGACCGGACTCGTTTCCCTGCGAAAATAGTGGAATGTTTACCGGAATTATTACCGGCGTGGGGAGCATAGTCGCCAACCATAGCCTGGGCAGCTCTTCAAATCATGGCAAGCAAATCACGATCCAAACGCCAGCGGGCTATCTCGATGACGTGGGTTTGGGTGACAGCATTGCACTCAACGGCGCCTGCATGACGGCCACGGCACTGGACAAGGCCAACAACCGCTTCACCATCGATATTTCGGCTGAGTCACTCGCGAAGACTTGCGGCCTGGCTGAAACCGGCATCATCAATCTTGAAAAAGCGTTGCGTGCGCATGACCGGCTCGGCGGCCACATCGTGGCGGGCCATGTGGACGGCATAGGCACGGTCACCCATTTCGCTCAGGTCGGTGAAAGCTGGGAGCTGCGCATTCGAGCGCCCCAGGAACTGGGCAAATACATGGCCTACAAGGGTTCCATCACCGTCAATGGCGCAAGCCTGACGGTTAACCGGGTTACCGACCTGGCTGGTGACGCTGAAAATGCCGCTTTTTGCGAAATCAGCATGAACCTCATTCCCCACACGGTTCAAAACACGGCGCTCAGCGAGCTAGCCAAAAATTCTGAGGTCAATCTGGAAATTGACCTGATTGCGCGCTATGTCGAACGCATGCTCAAAGACACCCAATCACAACTGCCCCTCAAACAATGACCACTCCAATTTCCCCTGTCGAAGACATCGTGGCAGACATGCGCGCCGGTCGCATGGTTATTCTGGTTGACGAGGAAGACCGCGAAAACGAGGGAGACCTGGTGCTGGCGGCCGACCACGTCACGCCTGAAGCGATCAACTTCATGGCGCGCTTTGGCCGTGGCCTGATTTGCCTGACGTTGACGCGGGAGCGTTGTGAGTTGCTGCATCTCCCGCCCATGGCAGCCAGCAACGGAGCTCAATACTCAACCGCCTTCACCGTCTCCATTGAAGCCGCTGAAGGCGTCACCACCGGCATTTCCGCAGCCGACCGTTCACGCACGGTGCAAGCCGCCGTTGCAAAAAATGCCAGGGTCAGCGACCTGGTGCAACCGGGCCACATCTTTCCGCTGCAGGCGGTCGATGGCGGCGTATTGATGCGGGCCGGCCATACCGAGGCAGGCTGCGATCTGGCCGGCATGGCGGGTTGTTCGCCTGCTGCCGTGATTTGCGAGATCATGAACGACGACGGCACGATGGCCCGCCTGCCGGATTTGCAGCGGTTTGCCGCAGAGCATGGCCTGAAAATCGGCACGATTGCCGATCTCATTGAACACCGCAGCCGCAACGAATCGCTGATTGAAAAAATGGGCAGCCGCGCGCTTCAAACCGCGTTCGGCGAATTCACGGCCCAGGCTTTCAGGGACAAGACCAGCCAGGCGGTGCATCTGGCCCTGGTTAAAGGGGAATGGTCGGTTGACGAAACAGTGGCCGTCCGCGTGCACGAACCGCTGTCGGTACTTGACTTGCTTGAGACCGGCCGCTCCATGCATTCGTGGAGTCTGGACCAGGCCCTGAAACACATCGTGGACGAGGGCAAGGGGGTGGTCGTGCTGCTCAATTGCGGCGAGAGTGCGACGCAGCTGCTGGCGCAGTTCGAGGGTACTGCCCGAGCCGCCCAGGCGCCCGAGCGCGGCCGCGTTGACTTGCGGACCTACGGCGTCGGCGCGCAAATCTTGCGCGAGTGCGGCGCGCACAAAATGATGCTCATGGGCAAGCCGCGCCGCATGCCCAGCATGACCGGCTATGGCCTCGAAATCGTCGGCTATATCGACAAAAAATAAACCAGCCGGATTAAAGGAAACTCATCGTGTTTGGCGCAGAAAAAGGTCTGGCTGACAAGCTTGACGGTAAAAAACTTTCCATTGGCATTGTGCAGGCGCGTTTTAATGAAAGCGTGACCAACGCCCTCGCGCAGGCCTGCAAGCAGGAGCTGCTGAGCCTGGGCGTAGAGGAAAAAAACATCACTCATGTGCTGGTGCCCGGCGCGCTGGAGGTGCCCTGTGCGTTGCAGGCACTGGCCGAAAGCGAAAAGTTCGATGCCCTCGTGGCGCTGGGCTGCATTATCCGGGGCGAAACCTACCACTTCGAATTGGTGGCCAATGAAAGCGGCTCTGCCGTGACGCGTCTGGCGCTGGACTACCAGCTGCCCATTGCAAATGCGATTTTGACGACTGAAAACCTGGTCCAGGCGCAGCAGCGCCAGGATGAAAAAGGACGTGATGCGGCGCGTGTCGCCGTCGAGATGGCAAACCTGCTCAATGAGCTTGACTGAACATTTCTTTTATACAAAATTTAAACGGAGCTTCATGGCTGAACCCATCGTCAAACCCAAACGTCCACCGCAGATCCGTACCGGCCTGACCGACACCGGCGTAAAAAAGGCAGCCGATAAGTCGGCACGCACCCGTGCGCGCGAATTTGCCCTGCAAGCCCTGTACCAGCATCTGGTGGGTCAAAACGAAGCCGACTCGATTGACGCCTTCACGCGCGACCTGGTGGGCTTTCACAAGGCGGATTCGGTTCATTACGATGCCCTTCTGCGCGGTTGCATTGAATCGTCGAAGACGCTGGATGACCGTATTACGCCTTTGCTTGACCGTAAGATGGCCGAAATCTCGCCAGTTGAGCATGCCGTGTTGTGGATAGGCGCTTATGAATTCACGAACTGCCTCGATGTGCCTTATCGCGTCGTGATCAACGAATGCATTGAATTGGCCAAGGCTTTTGGCGGTACCGACGGTCATAAATACGTCAATGGTGTTTTGCACAAGATGGCCCCTTCCTTGCGCGCCGCAGAAGTTGCGGCCGATCACGCCAGATAACTGCTGGCAGACCCGCACGAACAATGAAAGCTTTGCCGTGAAAATCTCCCAGCGGGCTCAAAGGATTGAGCCCTTTTACGTCATGGAGGTTGCCAAGGCAGCCGCCACGCTGGCGCAACAGGTTGCACACACCGGTCAACCGATGATTTTTCTCAATATCGGCGAGCCAGACTTCACGGCGCCACCCCTGGTTCAGCAAGCCGCCGCGCGGGCCATTGCGCAGGGCAACACGCAGTACACCCAGGCTACCGGTCTGCCCGCTTTGCGCGAACGCATCAGTGACTGGTATGCGTCTCGCTTTGGCGCGGACGTATCCGCTGAACGCATCATCATCACAGCCGGTGCTTCCGCCGCGCTGCAACTCGCATGTCTGGCGTTGATCGAGACCGGGGACGAGATCCTGATGCCGGACCCGAGCTATCCGTGCAACCGGCATTTTGTCAGCGCAGCCGAAGGCACGTCGGTGCTGATTCCGACGACAGCTGACGAACGCTTTCAGCTCACCCGGGAAAAAGTTGAAGCGGCATGGAACAGCAAAACGCGCGGTGTGTTGCTGGCCTCACCCTCCAACCCGACGGGCACCTCGATTGCGCCCGAGGAGTTGCAGCGCATTCACGAATTCGTGCACGGCCACGGCGGCATAACGCTGATCGACGAAATCTATCTGGGCCTGAGTTACGAAGAACACTTTGGGCACTCGGCGCTGGCAATGCCCGGCGAGCTCGGCCAGAGTGTCATCAGCATCAACAGCTTCAGCAAATACTTCAACATGACGGGCTGGCGGCTGGGCTGGCTGGTTGTTCCCGAAGCGCTGACACCCGTCATCGAGCGAATCGCGCAAAACCTCTTTATTTGCGCCAGCTCGGTGGCTCAGCATGCCGCGCTGGCTTGCTTCGAGCCCGACAGCCTGCACGAATACGAAAGCCGCCGCGCCGAGTTCAAGGCCCGGCGTGACTACTTCATTCCTGAACTTAACCGCTTGGGGCTTCGCGTTCCCGTAATGCCTGACGGCGCCTTCTACGCCTACGCTGACTGCACCGAAGCGGCCGCCCGGCTCGGGGTTAGCGGCAGCTGGGATTTTGCCTTTGAATTGATGAAGCGCGCTCATCTGGCCGTTACGCCGGGACGGGATTTCGGACAGGCGGCACCGGAGCAGTTTGTACGGTTCTCAACGGCAAATTCGATGGCGCAGCTGAAAGAAGCCGTTTCGCGGCTGGAGTCCGTACTTGGTTGACAGACAGCCCAGCGCGTTGCCAGTCACAGACCACGGATCAGGTGTGGGGGCCGTATTCCTGTGGCCGATCCGTGTTTATTGGGAAGACACCGATGCGGGCGGCATTGTTTTTTATGCCAACTACCTTAAATTTTTTGAACGTGCACGCACTGAATGGCTCAGATCCCTGGGCATTGAACAGCAGCGATTGAAGGACTGCACAGGCTGCATGTTTGTCGTAACTGAAACGAATATTCGCTACCATCGCCCTGCCCGGCTTGATGATGAACTGATTGTTACGGCGAGCCTGATAGAAACAGGCCGTGCGTCCATGATAATCAGTCAGCAAGCGCTATTAAAAACAGAGCAATCGGGATCACTCCCGGCCCGCCTGCTTTGCGAAGGCACGCTAAGAATCGGCTGGGTTCACGGCACCAGGCTTCAGCCCATGCGCATTCCTGCGTCCATTCTCGACAGCTTAAAAAGCTGATAAAAGCTTCAACATGAACCAAGACCTCTCCATTGTCAGTCTCCTTGTGCATGCCAGCTGGGTCGTCCAGGCGGTGGTCGCGCTGCTGATTGGCATCTCCATTGCCAGCTGGGCGGCGATTTTCCGCAAGGTGGTCGCTCTCAAGCGGGCACAGCTGCTGAACGATGAATTTGACCGCGAGTTCTGGTCAGGCACCAGCCTTAATGACCTGTTTGCCGGAGCCGCCCAAAACGCCAAGCACTCGGGTTCGATGGAGCGCATTTTTGCCAGCGGCATGCGTGAGTACCAGAAATTACGTGAGCGCCACATTACCGACGCCGGCACCCTGCTGGACGGCGCGCGCCGCGCCATGCGGGCCAGCAACCAGCGCGAAATGGACGCCATTGAGGTCAACCTTTCGTTCCTCGCCACTGTCGGCTCGGTGTCCCCCTACATCGGCCTGTTTGGCACGGTATGGGGCATCATGCACGCCTTCACCGGGCTGGCAGCGCTGGAGCAGGTCACCCTGGCCACCGTGGCACCCGGCATTGCCGAAGCATTGGTGGCCACGGCGATTGCCCTGTTTGCGGCGATTCCGGCCGTGGTGGCCTACAACCGCTTCGCGCACGACATTGACCGCATTGCGAATCGCCTGGAGACCTTCATAGAAGAGTTCTCCAACATCCTGCAACGCAATCTGGGCGCACACTCGCCCTCCGGTCATTAAAGATGTTCGCCCCCACGCTTTTCACTTCGTGTAATGCGCTGCCCCCCGAGGGGGCCGCTGCGCCTGCGGCCCGGCTAAGCCGATTCCGTGGCCCTGGCTGGTATGCCATCGCCCCCACGCTTTTTACAACGCGGCCTTCTTTGCGGCCGGCTGTCTAAGAAAAACCACCATGCCAGCAGTCAGTTCCCGCGGCCGGGGCCGCCGCACCATCAGCGAAATCAACATGGTGCCGTTTATCGACGTCATGCTGGTGCTGCTCATCATCTTCATGGTGACCGCGCCGCTCATTACACCCAGCATGATTGCCCTGCCCAAGGTTGGCAAGGCGGCCAAGCAGCCGCTCAGCCCGGTGCAGGTGCTCATCAGCAAGGACGAAACCGTCCAGATCAAGATCAAGACCAATAGCGTTGTCAGCAATGCGCGCAGCGTAGCCGGCGATATCGTGAAGATGGAACCTGCGGTGAAGGCTGCGGGTGCGGAGGCCGTGCCGGTCGTCATCAGCGCTGACAAATCCATCAAATACGAAACCGTTGTTCAGGTCATGGACGCGCTGCAGAAAGCCGGCGTTTCCCGCGTCGGCCTGTCCGTGCAAACCGGCAAGTAAGCCGCCACTGACCCGAAAGGCTGCCCGAACTCCACCATGCTTAGCGCTACAGACCGTCTCGAGTTTGCCCCCGTCCCCGACAAAGGTTCACTGCGCGCTTTCGCGCTGGCAGTGCTCGCCCACATCCTGCTCATAGCGGCGCTGACCTGGGGCGTCAACTGGAAACGAAGCGACGAGGCGGCATCGTTCGAGGCCGAATTGTGGACTAGCGTGCCGCAGCAGGCTGCGCCCAAACTGGTTGAAGTGGCGCCGCCCTTGCCTGCGCCTGCGCCCCTGCCGACTCCGGCACCGGCGCCACCCCCTCCGCCGCCGGTCAAAGCGCCTGAAGTCAAAGTCAGTCCGCCAGCGCCCGATGTCGATATTGCCCTGGAGCAGGAGAAAAAACGCAAGCTGCAACAGCAACTAAAGCAGGTTGAAGAGCAGAAAGCTGAAAAGTTGCGCGACAAACGGGAAGCCGAATTGCAGGCCAAAAAGGAAAAAGAGCTGGACAGGAAAAAGGCGAAGGAACTGCAAGCAAAGGAAGATCTGGCAACGCGAAAGGCGCTTGAAGAAGCCCGCAAAGCAGAAGCCAGAAAGCAGGAAAGCAAAGACCAGGAAAAGCAGAAGCTGGCAGCCGCAGCGACAGAGAAACAAAAGCAGGCGGCAGCCGCGTCAGACAAGGAGCGCCAGGCCGCCATGAAGCGAATGATGGGGCTGGCGGGTGCCACCGGCACCGCTGATGCCAAGGGGAGCGCCCAGAGATCTTCCGGACCGAGGGGAAACTCAACCACCTACGGTGCGATAGTCAGGGCAGCCATCAAGCCCAACGTGGTTTTTACCGACGAAATTGTCGGCAACCCGATGGCAACAATCGAAGTCCGCCTGACGCTGGATGGCACCGTCATCAGCCAGCGCCTGACTAAACCAAGCGGCAACAACGAGTGGGATGAGGCCGCCATCAAAGCCATCATTCGGACGGCGACCATGCCCAGGGACATAGATGGCCGCATCCCAGACACAACACTGATTCTGGAAATGAGGCCGAGAAATTAAACCGGCCGACGAAGTTACTATGAAAATAGTAGCAACAGATAGCCGTACTCATTGGACTAGACGGCTTTTTTACTCATAAATGATGGTCGCCAACCCCTTGTCGGCCTGCGCAGTCCAGCTCGCCAGCGCCGCATCAGTCGGGAAAAATCTGGCGGCCTCACCCAAATGAAGCTCGGCCGTCGCGCCGTCACGCCGCAGGTTGAGCCGCACCGGCAAACCACGGGTCAGTTCCCCCTGCTCCGACATTTCGCGGCGCGGCGGAAAGTCCCTGACCAGCCGGGAAATGTCCGGCGCTCTGCCATTGACGGCGACGCGCAAATACTTGCCGAACTTGCAGCGCGCGGTCTCCAGATCCCAAACCTGCGTGACCTTGAAACGGCGACCAAAGCGCTCGGACGCGCCCTGTAGCGTGCCCTGCACGATCACCAGCTCGTCGTCTTTCAACAAATTGCGATGGGTGTTAAAAGTGGCCTCGTCAACCGAGGCTTCCAGCACGTCGGTCTTGTCATCCAGTTTGAAGATGATCAGCTTGCCGCGGTTGCCGTTGATGACGCGCAAATCGCCCACGATGGCGGCCAGCAGTTGCGGCTCTCGCGAATCAATCAGGTCTTCGATCTTGCGCTTGGCGAACTGCCTGACCTCCGCCTCGACCTCGTCGAAGAGGTGACCCGAAAGGTAAAAACCAATCGCGGTTTTTTCGAGCACCAGCCGCGCCTTGACGCCAAAGGGCACCGCCTCGACCAGCGGCGGCTCCTGCGTGCTGGCAGCGTGAGAATCGGACATGTCGAAAAGTCCGCCCTGGTTGGCATTGGCCTGCGTCGCCGCTGAAAATTCAAGGGCGCGCTCGCTTGAGGCCAGCAGCTCGGCGCGGTTCAGATGCAGGTTGTCAAAGGCACCACCCTTGATCAGCGCCTCGACAGTGCGCTTGTTTATCTTGCTGCGGTCCACCCGCACGCAAAAATCGTAGAGCGAGGTGAACGGCCCGCCCTCGTTGCGCGCTGCAACGACGGCGGCAATCGCCTGCTGACCGGTGCCCTTGATGGCGCCCAGGCCATAGCGCACAGCCTTGGCGCTGATCGGTTCAAACCGGTAGTCGCCCCGGTTGATGTCAGGCACCTCAAAAGTCAGCCCCATTTTCTGCGCATCACCAAACAGGATTTTCAGCTTGTCGGTGTCGTCCATTTCCACCGTCATGTTGGCCGCAAAAAACTCGGCCGGGTAATGAACCTTGAGCCAGGCGGTGTGATAGGCCAGCAGCGCGTAAGCAGCCGAATGCGACTTGTTGAAGCCGTAACCGGCGAACTTTTCCATCAGGTCAAAAACTTCGTCGGCCTTTTCCTGGCTCAAGCCGTTGACGCCGGCGCCCTTGCGGAAAATTGCCCGGTGCTGGGCCATCTCCTTCTCGTCCTTTTTACCCATGGCCCGGCGCAGCATGTCGGCGCCGCCGAGCGAGTAGCCACCCAGAATTTGAGCGGTCTGCATCACCTGCTCCTGGTAAACCATGATGCCGTAAGTTTCCTCGAGCATCGGCTTGACGCGCGGGTCCGGATATTCGGGCAGTTCCTTGCCCTGCTTGCGGGCAATGTAGGTGGGAATCAGGTCCATCGGGCCGGGGCGGTAGAGCGCGTTCATCGCGATCAGGTCCTCCAGCCGGTCGGGCCGGGCGTCTTTCAGCATGCGCTGCATGCCGATACTTTCAAACTGGAACACCGCTTCGGTCTGGCCGCTGCTGAACAAGGCATAGACCCGCTTGTCATCCAGTGGCAAATTCTGGAAACTGAAATCTTTTTGCGCCGGATATCGCTGGATGATGAACTCCCGCACAATTTCCAGAATGGTCAGCGTGGCCAGCCCCAAAAAGTCGAACTTGACCAGGCCAATCGCCTCCACGTCGTTCTTGTCGAACTGACTGACCGCCGAGCTGCTGCCGGGCTGCAGGTAAAGCGGGCAAAAATCGGTCAGCTTGCCGGGTGCGATCAAGACGCCGCCGGCATGCATGCCGACGTTGCGCGTCAGGCCTTCGAGCTTGCGGGCCAGTTCCAGCAACGTGCGAACGTCCTCTTCCTTGGCTTCGCGCTCGGCCAGAATGGGCTCGGCCTCCAGCGCATAAACCATCTTGTCGTTTTTCTTGCGGTCCGCCGGCACCAGTTGCAGCGTGACGGCCTGGCCGGGCTTGTTAGGAATCAGCTTGGAAATGCCGTCGCAAAAACCGTAGGGAAAGTCGAGCACCCGGCCCACGTCGCGAATCGCCGCGCGCGCCGCCATGGTGCCGAAGGTGACGATCTGGCTGACCGCCGAATGGCCGTACTTGTCCTTCACATAGTCAATCACGCGGTCACGGTTGCTCTGGCAAAAGTCAATATCAAAGTCGGGCATGGAAACCCGCTCGGGATTCAAAAAGCGCTCGAACAGCAGGTTGTACTGCAAGGGGTCCAGGTCAGTAATCTTCAACGCATACGCCACCAATGAGCCGGCACCGGAACCCCGCCCCGGCCCGACCGGGCAGCCGTTGTTCTTGGCCCACTTGATGAAGTCACCCACAATCAGGAAATAGCCCGGAAAACCCATCTTCAGGATGGTGTTGATCTCGAACTCCAGCCGCGCGACATACTCGGGCCGTTTGGCGTCGCGCAATGCCGGGTTCGGATACAGGTGCAGCAGGCGGTCTTCCAGCCCCTCAAACGAGGTGTGGCGAAAGTAGTCTTCAGGCAGCATGCGAACGCCGTTGACTTCGGGCGTCGGGAATTCGGGCAGCATGGGTTTGCCCAGCTCCAGCGTGAGGCTGCAGCGCCTGGCGATTTCGGCCGTGTTGGCCAGCGCCGAAGGCACATCGGCAAACAGTGCCTTCATCTGGTCAGCCGACTTGAAATATTGCTCACGGGTGAACTTGCGCACGCGGCGCGCATTGCCCAGAATTTCGCCTTCTGCGATACACACGCGCGCTTCGTGCGCTTCGTAATCCTCGTAGCCCAGAAACTGGACCGGGTGCGTTGCCACCACCGGCAGCTTCAGCCGGGCCGCCAGTTGCACGGCCGCAGTCACGTAGCGTTCGTCGTCGGCGCGCTGGGCACGCTGAAGTTCAAGGTAGAAGCGATGCGGAAACATACCCGCCAGGCGCAGGGCACACTCCATTGCGCGCGTGCTGTCACCTTGTATCAAGGCCTGGCCAACGGCTCCGCCCTGCGCCCCTGACAGGGCAATCAGGCCGGCGTTCAACTCTTCCAGCCAGGCCAGCTTGATGACCGCCTGGTCGCGCACCATATTTTTTGTCCAGGCGCGGGTCAGCAGTTCGGACAGGTTCAGATAGCCTTGGCGGTTTTGCACCAGCAGCAACAGGCGCGACGCCGGTGCGCTGGACTCTTTCCCGGGCACTTGCACCCAGACATCGGCCCCGATCAGGGGTTTGACACCGGCTTTACGGCACTCCTTGTAAAACTTGATCGTGCCAAAAAGGTTGCTCAGGTCGGTAATGGCCAGCGCGGGTTGCCGGTCGGCGACAGCGGCGGCGACGATTTCATCGATACGGTTGGTGCCGTCAACGACTGAAAACTCGGTGTGAATTCTTAAATGGACAAACATGCGCTTCATTTTAGGTCTGGGGATGGCAGGCGCCCGTGAATGACCAGCTGCCGCTGAAGTCCTCTTGCCTACAATCAGCCGCATCATGCAAATTCTGAATATTGCCGCCTACAAATTTGTTGCACTGGACGGCTTGCCTGCGTTGCAGGTCGCGCTGCTGGACAGGCTGCAGCCGAGCAGCATCAAGGGCACCGTGCTGCTCGCCGGCGAAGGCATCAATCTTTTTTTAGCTGCTGACAGCAACAGTATTCATGACTTTTTGGCATGGCTGCGAACCGACGTGCGTTTTACTGCGCTGGAAGTCAAGGAAAGCTGGTCGGCCGCTCAGCCCTTCACCAAGCTGCTGGTGAAGCTAAAACCCGAAATCATCCGCATGGACCATCCCGCCATCCGCCCATCGGCGGGCCGCGCCCCGTTGGTGAATGCGGCCACGCTGAAGCACTGGCTCGACTGCGGCCAAGATGGCGAAGGCCGTCCTGTGGTGATGCTGGAGACGCGTAACCGCTACGAGGTCGAAGTGGGTTCCTTCAGAAGTGCCATCGATTGGCGCATTGACAGGTTCAGCGAGTTTCCTCAGGCGGTGATTGACCACCGCGGGGAATTGGAAGGAAAGACCATCGTGAGTTTTTGCACCGGCGGCATTCGCTGCGAAAAAGCGGCGATTTACTTGCAGGAAGCCGGTGTCGTGAATGTTTACCAGCTCGATGGCGGCATTCTTAAGTACTTTGAGGAATGCGGCCAGGCGCATTTCGACGGCGAATGTTTTGTGTTTGACCAGCGCCGGGCCGTGGATGCGGCACTCAGGCCGAGCGTCAATGCGGGCGCTGCGCCTGGGGCCTGAGCGTGCCGCCTTCAGTTGTCTCTGAACTTTCGCTCAGGCAGCGCAATAAACTCGGCAGCAACAGCGACCTGCCCGGCCCTTTCGAGCACCAGCACCGGAATAGTCGTGGCTGGCGTCTGCGAGAGCCCCGGCATGACTTTATCAAAAGTCCTGGACAAGGCCACCCACAGGCGGTTCACCGGGAAACCGCCACCCAGGCCTCTTTCGTATGTCGTAGTTTTTCTGGACACTCATGACAGTCGCTCCACCTCAGTGGTGATTTCCGTGGTGACCTGGGTCATCAGCTTGTGAACCGGACATTTTTCCGCGACCGCCTGCAACTCCCCCAATTGCGCGTCGGTCAGCGTACCATGGATTTTCAACCTGGCGGTCAGGCGATAGACACCGCTGCGCTCACCCGAATTGTCGTGTTCGACCAGGGTCTGGATATCATCGACGGGAATTCCCTTTTTTCGGGCGTACCACATCACCGTCAGGGCCTTGCAGGCGCCCAGCGCCGCATCGTATAAATCGTGCGGACTTGGGCCGGCGTCGTCACCCCCTTCGCCGTCACCTATGTCGGCGATCAGCGCATGGCCGCGAATATGCACCGTCTGAGCCAACTTTCTGGTGCGGTCGAGCCTGAGTTCAATCGTCATGATGAATTCCTGTCAAAAGTGCGAAGAAAGCAATGATGCTCCAGCGGTGGGGTTGCGCGCTAGCGCTGAAAACGCCTCGCCACCTCGGCCACCCGCTCTCCAAAACGGCGCGCTGTTTCCAGATCACCCGCAAACATGTCGCTCGCCCCCGCGTCCGAGGGCGACTGCGCGATGGCACCGCTGTAGGAACCCAGGTAGTTGGCGTCATTACGTTGCGCGGACTTGCTGTTGCTGGGCATGACACCTTGGCTGACCCAGATGCCGCCATGCTGCATGGCCAGGGTGAACAGATAATTGAGCGTGGACATCTTGTCGCCATTGAGGGCGGCGCTGGTGGTAAAGCCGGCAAAAATCTTGTCTTTCCAAGTCTGGGTGTACCACGGCGCCGACGAGGCATCGGCAAATTTCTTGAACTGCCAGCTGACGCCACCCATGTAGGTAGGCGAACCCATGACGATGGCGTCGGCGGCACCGAGGGTCTCCCAGCCGTCCGCGGGCAGGTTGCCTTCGGCATCAATGACCACGAGTTCCGCGCCGGCACCCTCGGCAATGGAATTCGCCATGCGCTGGGTATGTCCATAGCCGGAGTGGTACACCACCACAACCCTTGCCATGCCGTGGGGCCCGGTGCCGGTCATCATCAGGCGCTACGCTTGCCGTCAAAGCTCCAGGCACCGGCACCCCAGGCCGCGACGGTCAGCAAGCCACCCACGATCGCCATGTTTTTGAAGAACATCAGCGACTGCATCATTTGCTGATCGGCTGGCATGGTCCAGAAATTATGAAAAATGAAACTGATGACAAAGGTGAAAAATGCGATACCCAGCGCAGCCCAGCGCGTCTGCCAGCCGACCAGCAGCAGCAGGCCCAGTCCCAGCTCCACCCCGACGGCAACAGCCGCGGCCAGTTCGGGCAAGGGAATTCCCTTGGACGCGATATAACCGGCGGTTCCACTAAAACCGGCTATTTTGCTGAAGCCGGCAGGCACAAACAGCAACGCCAGCAAAAGGCGGCCAATCAGGGACAGGGGATTTTGCAGGGAACTGAACATGGTAAATCTTTCTTGAAAAGTTAACGGGAGAATAACGGAGAGAAAATGACGGATGGACGAGGGCCGGGTCTGCTTTGATCAGGGCGCAAGATCAAACACCAGTACTTCTGCTGATTGGCCGCCGGTCAGTTGCAGTCTGCTTTCTGCCTGCAGGGCCATGGCATCGCCCGCGTGAAGCAACTGGCCATTGACCTGAAGCTGGCCGCGTATGAGCTGGACATAGGTTTTGCGATCGGCATCGAGTGTCAATGCCGCAAACTCGTCACCGTCAAACAGGCCGGCGTAGAGTTTTGCATCAGCATGAATCAGCACCGAACCCTGCGCGCCGTCGGGTGAGGCGACCAGTCGCAAGGTGCCACGTTTTTCGGCTTCCGGAAAAGTTTTCTGCTCATAGCCCGGCGCAATTCCGGTCACGTTGGGTTCTATCCAGATTTGCAGGAAATGCGTTGTTTGCTCCTCGTCATGGTTGAACTCGCTGTGCTGCACGCCGGTGCCTGCGCTCATGCGCTGCACGTCGCCGGGCGGTATGCCCTTGACGTTGCCCATGCTGTCTTTGTGGGCCAGCCCTCCGCTCAGCACGTAGCTGATGATTTCCATATCCTTATGACTGTGCGTGCCAAAACCCTGCCCGGCGGCGATGCGGTCTTCATTGATGACGCGCAGGTTGCCAAAACCCATGTGGGCCGGGTCGTGGTAGCCGGCAAACGAAAAGGAATGAAAGGACTTGAGCCAGCCGTGGTCCGCATAGCCGCGTTCGCTGGAAGTTCGTACCATCATCATGAAGCCCTCCTTTCAAAGTCTGTTGCAATGCCTCCACTGTAGGTGCTTGAGGCGTCCTGGGCGTTGCGGGAGTTTGATGGCATCATTCAAATTATTTGAACCTTCCTCATGGCAACTGTCAACACACCAGTCCGCAATGTCCTCACTCCCGAAACCATAGCGCTGATTGCCACGGTGCACCGCACCGGCAGCATGGCCGCTGCCGCGCGCGAACTGGGCGTTGTGCCCAGCGCACTGACGTACCGGATCCGGCTGGTGGAGGATGCGCTGGATGTACTGCTGTTTGACCGCTCCTCGCGGCAGGCAAAATTGACTGCCGCCGGCCAGGAATTGCTGCGCGAAGGCAATCGCCTTCTGCTGGAACTTGACGCCGTGGCCAATCGCGTCAAGCGTGTGGCAACCGGCTGGGAGCCGCAGCTCACGCTTGCAGTGGACAGTGTGATTTCGCGCACCACTGTGATGGAATTGTGCGAGGCATTTTTCGCCCTGCATCCACCGACGCGCTTGCGGATCCGCGAGGAAGCCCTGTCGGGCACGCTGGAAGCTCTCACCTCGGGGCAGGCAGACCTGGCCATTGGCGTCGCCATGGAGTCGCCAATGGGGAAATCGGTGCAAAGCAAACCGCTGGGTGCGATTCATTTCATTTACGCCGTGGCACCCCACCATCCGCTCGCTGAAGCCCCGGAGCCAGTCACGGACGCTATGCTCATGCCGCACCGCGCCGTGGCCGTCGCCGATTCGGTGCAGCGGGGCAGCGGTCTGACGGTGGGCCTGCTCGGCGGGCAGGACATCTTCACGGTGCCCGGTATGCAGGAGAAGCTCGACGCACAGCTGCGCGGAATCGGCGGGGGATTCCTGCCGGAATACCTGGCGCGGCCGCATGTCGCTACCGGCCGGCTGGTCGAAAAGAAGATGCAGCGGACGGCGCGCCTGATCTTCATGAGTTACGCCTGGCGTTGCGAAAACGACAACCGAGAGGGCCCGGCCTTACAGTGGTGGCTCCAGCAGCTGGAAAAGCCCGCTACCCGAAAAGCGCTGCTGGAGCATGAACAGTCGCTTTAAATCAGCGTTTGCAGCCTGCCCAGAGTCCGGCAGCGTGTAGAGTGTGCTTATGTTTTTCGTTTTCGGCCCTTCCATCAACCCAGAAAAATTACAAAGACATGACAAAAAAACCCCGAACCGCTTTTTCTGAATTGCCAGCACGGCGTCATATCGCCGTGGTGGGTGCCGGTATTGCCGGAATCACCTGCGCGCGCACGCTGGCGCAGGCCGGGCACCGTGTTTCGGTGTTTGAAAAAAGCCACGGACCGGGTGGACGCATGGCAACCCGTGAAACGGAATTTGGCGGTTTTGACCATGGCACGCAGTACTTCACGATTCGGGACGCACGTTTTGAGAAGGCGCTGACCACTGCCTCCGGGCTGGTCCGGCCCTGGAGCGCCAATACCGTTCGCATTCTGGATGAGTTGGGGCGCGTCGTCGCCTCATCGCTGCCAGCCAAGGAGGCTCATTGGGTCGCCACGCCGGGCATGAATGCCCTGGTCCGCCAATGGGCACGGCCTTTGGCTGATGCCGGGCAACTCATGCTGGATACCCGGGTCACGCTGATCGAAGCCGACAAGCTGCACCCCCAATGCTGGCAATTGCAAACCGAAGGCCCGGGCGCGCAAAGCAGGGTGCATTCGGGCTATGACGCTGTGGTGCTGGCCCTTCCCTCTTCGCAAGCCCACACCCTGCTGCTCAATTCACAGCAGGCCCAGGCCCTGCTGCCTGAACTGGCTGGCGTCAGTGTCGCGCCCTGCTGGACGCTGATGGTGGCCTTTCCGCAGGCGCTTCAGCCCACGCTGGCCCATCTCGGTCCCCAATGGAATGCGGCGCGCAGCACCCACCACCGCATTGCCTGGCTGGCCAGGGAGTCTTCCAAGCCGGGCCGTGGCCCGATTGAACGCTGGACCGTTCAGGCCAGCCCCGAATGGTCAGATCGCCACCTGGAAGACGACGCCGAACGCGTCAAGGCCAAATTGCTCAAGGCTTTCACCGAAGTAACCGGCATACGCGCCGAGCCGCCTTATGCCGAGGTGCATCGCTGGCGCTATGCCCAGACCATAATGCCGCTGGGAAAAACCCACACCTGGGACCCCAGCTCCCGCATCGGTGCCTGTGGCGACTGGTGCCTCGGTCACCGGGTGGAGGACGGCTTTGTGTCGGGCCTGGAAATGGCCCTCGCCATTGGTTAGCCCACAAGTCAGTCGCTTCGTGCACTGCGCGGCCCCTGCTGGCGTCAAGAGGACGCCCGGCGCGGCGGCCTTTGAAGTTGACATCGTTCCGTCTGTGCATGGCGTCTTATTTGTCTGGCTATAAGGGAAGGTTCGCGCCCTCGCCCACCGGTCCCCTGCATGCGGGCTCCCTCGTCGCAGCGCTGGCCAGCTGGCTTGACGCCCGGGCGCACCAGGGTCTCTGGCTGGTGCGGATCGAAGACGTGGACACGCCGCGTTGCATGCCAGGCGCGGACCGCATCATCCTCCAGCAATTGGCTGCCTGCGGCCTGGAGTCCGACGAAACGCCGGTTTACCAATCGCAGCGCCGCGCGCTCTATCGGCAGGCGCTTGATCAGCTGGTGGCGCATGGCCTGGCTTATCCCTGCGGCTGCACGCGCTCGGACATCGCGGATACGCTTGCCGGCGCCGGGGAAGCACGAGCGCGTCATGGCGAGCTGGTGTATCCCGGCACCTGCCGCAGTGGCCTGCACGGCCGGGCCGCGCGCACCTGGCGCCTCCTGACCGCCAAATATGAAGAGAATACGGCGCAGGTCCAGGAAATACGGTCGCAAGATGCTATCAAAACAGGAGTTTTCAACGATGACGTCGAGCTGATGTGGCACGACCGGCTGCTCGGCAAGCAAGGCCAGAACGTCAGCCGTGAAGTGGGTGACTTCGTGCTCAAGCGGGCCGATGGCCTGTGGGCCTACCAGTTGGCCGTGGTAGTCGACGACGCGGCCCAGGGCATGACCGACATCGTCCGCGGCCAGGACCTGGCGGACAACACCGCGCGGCAGATCCTGCTGCAGCAAGCCCTTGGCCTGCCAACGCCGCGCTACCTGCACACGCCGCTGGTGCTGGGCTTGAATGGCGAGAAGCTGTCCAAGCAAAACGCAGCACAGGCGCTGGATACCGGCGATCCACTGGCTGCTCTCGGGCAGGCGGGACGAACCCTTGGTCTGGGAGACCCGGTAAGCGCCAATACGCCGGCCCGCTGGCTGCAGCAGGCGGTTCCACTGTGGGCCGCGCGCTGCTGCAGTCCGGCGCATTAAAATCGTTCGGTGATTGAAAATTCCGCTCCCACCCCGCCCGTCCGCATCGAAGGCGCTCCCGCCGACGAGAGTCATCACCGCAGCATCCGCAGTTTTGTCCGTCGTACCGGCCGCACCACGATCGGCCAGGCCAAGGCCTTTGCCGATGTGGGTCCCCGGTTCTTGCTGCCCTACACCGGCGAGGCGATCGACTTCGCGGCGGTTTATGAACGAAGCGCGCCCACCATTCTCGAAATCGGCTTTGGTATGGGCGAAGCAACCGCGCATATTGCGGCCCTGATGCCTGAGAAAAACTTTCTCTGCTGTGAAGTCCACACACCCGGCGTTGGTGCGCTGCTCAAGCGGATTGGCGAGCAATCGCTTGGCAACATCCGCATTTTGCAGCACGACGCCGTCGAGGTGATTGACCACATGCTGCCAAAGGTGGGCGGCTCGGGCAGCCTGGACGGCGCCCACATCTTTTTCCCCGACCCCTGGCACAAGACCAAACACAACAAGCGCCGCCTGATCCAGGCCCCGCTGATTGCCAAGCTGGCGGCCCGGCTCAAGCCGGGTGGCTACCTGCATTGCGCGACCGACTGGCAGCCTTATGCCGAGCAGATTCTTGAAGTGCTGAGCGCCGAGCCCTTGCTGAAGAACACCGCCGACGCTTCTACCAACGGTTATGCGCCCAAGCCCGATTACCGGCCGCTGACCAAGTTCGAGAACCGCGGTATCAAGCTCGGCCACGGTGTCTGGGACGTGGTGTTCACGCGTGTGTAAATCGACGTTTTCCCCTGCGTGGGAGTGACCACGTTGCCAGCGCACGGGCTGCCAACGCGCCACGGCGTGGGTCCGAGCTGTGTTGGCCTGCCGGCCGGCGACTGGCCCACCTACACTGATTTCCTGGTGCAGCGTTTTCCGGCCATCACGCGGGAGGTCTGGCTTGAACGCATGGCCGCAGGGCTTGTGGTCGATGAGTTTGGCACGGCGGTGACGCCCGGGCGGCCTTACCGGGGTCACATGCGCCTGTATTACTACCGCGCACTGGCGATCGAGCCGCACATTCCGTTTGAAGCGGCCGTGCTGTTTCAGGACGAACATCTGGTGGTGGCCGACAAACCGCATTTTCTGCCGGTCACGCCTTCGGGCCGCTACCTTCAGGAGACGCTGCTGGTGCGACTGAAAAACCAGCTCGGACTGGACAGCCTGATACCGATCCACCGGATTGACCGGGAAACCGCGGGACTTGTGCTGTTTTCAGTCAAGCCTGCCGAACGCGACGCTTACCAGGCCTTGTTCAGGCGACATGAGGTCAGCAAGCACTATGAAGCCATCGCCCCGTGGCGCGCGGAGCTGCAGTTTCCGCTCATGCGAAGAACCCGGATCGTTGAGGGCGAGCCGTTCTTCCGGCAACGCGAGGCGCCGGGCGAGCCCAACAGTGTGACGCAGGTCGATGTGCTGCAAGTCATAGGCGAACAAGCTCGGTATGCGTTGCGCCCCGTCACCGGAAAAAAACACCAGTTGCGTGTGCACATGAATGCGCTGGGCATTCCGATCATCAATGACCGGATTTACCCGCCGGTGCCGATCACACTTGATGACGACTTCACGCGGCCATTGCAACTGCTGGCAAAGTCAATTGCCTTTGCCGACCCTTTCAGTGGTCAGGCAAGGCAGTTTGACAGCCGGCTAAGCCTGCTGCTGGCCTGACGCAGCGGCCCCTTCCGGCGACCAGCGTCAAGCCGTTATTTCTTTCGCCGTGATCTGGTACTTGAAGTCATCCGGCGCGTAGGAGTCGAAACGGCCGCCATCATTCTCGGCAATCGGATACATGAAGAAGCCCGGCTTCTCGCCTTTGGAATTCGGCAGGGTCACGTCATGCGCCGTGTTGTAGGCCATCCAGTTGCCTTCCCAGCCGCCAAACAGCGCCTTGTTGACCGGCGCCACCACCGGGTTGGTGGTGTTCTTGATCCAGTCGGCGGTTTCCAGGCGCATGACCTTGGCCACGTCGGCCGGATCCATCGCGACCCAGCCGTAGCCCTTGAGATAAACCTCGGAGCGGCAATGTTGCGCGCCCTTGAGGCTGGCCGGATTGCCCGACAGCTCCTTGTAGCCGAAAGCCGAAGGCACCAGGCGAATGCCGTACACGTCGCGCGCCGGCAAGCCTACAGAGCGGCAAAGCCCGACAAATATCGCGTTCAAATCGGCGCATTTGCCGCCCAGATTGCCGGTTTCCAGCATGGTCTTGATGTCGCCTTCACCGCAGCCGCGCACCTTGGGGTCGCGGTAAGTATTGGCCACGATCCAGTCGTACAGCTTTTGGGCTTTTTCGACATCGGTTTTGGCGCCCTGCGTGGCGGCCAGCGCGGTTTTAAGCACAATGCCGTCGGTCGGAATCCATCGGGTGGGCTGGGTGAAATAACGCAGCGTGTCAGCGTCTTCGGCCCTGGCGGTTTTCTGTGACCAGTCGATTGCCCGGCCTTGCGTCTGCACGCGGCTGGTGAGTTCGACAAAAGGATGGGCTTCGCTGGCGGCGAATTCAACATACAACATTTTTGCGCCGTTCTCGCCGTCCTGCATCAGCTTGGCGGGGCCGTTGCTGAAGAAGCCGTTTTCCAGCGAACGCTGGTAGTCGCTGTTGACCGACGGGATCGGCACCCACACCCGGCTCACACCATCGGGCGTGGCAATATCCACGCGCGTGGTGACCTCAAATGTGCGCCAGCCACCGCTTTGCGGCGCGAAGTTGCGGCGTGAAGCAGCTGCCTGGGCAAAACTGAGCGATGGCAATACGGAGGCAATACCGACTGCAGCGGTGGTTTTAAGAAAATTGCGACGTACGGTGGTCATGAGAGGAACTCCAAATGAAGGATTGGGGCGGGTAACGTACAGGGTCACAGGTAAAGGTGCAGCCCGATGTTGTGTCAAAAACCTTGCGGCTGAAAAAGGCAGCCAGCAAGACGATGCCAGCCCGAATTATCGCGAGAGCCGGCGAGTCTGGCAATTCTTCGGCTGATTTGGGCTCTTTAACCGAGACAGCCCGGTTCAACTGAAACTGCCAGGCCTGAGACGCAATCGACCTTGATCAGCAGCATGACGCCTAGAGCAGGCTGGCAATCAGCTTCTCGGCCGCTTTGCCGGTCCAGTCAACTTCGCCCTGAACGCGATGCTGAGGCTGGCCGAGGCTGTCCAGCGTCAGGGTGGTAGGGAATACATTCACACTCGATCTGCGCGCTGCCTGGCCATCAAGGTCAAGCAGTACCGGCAGGGTGACTCCCGTGGTTTGGGCAAACCGCACGGCACGCACCGGGGTTTCCTTGAAGTTGATGGCCAGCACCAGCAGCTTGTCGGCGCCGTAGAAGTCGGCAACCTGCTGCAGCGTTGGCATTTCAGCCCGGCAGGGTTCGCACCAGCTGGCCCAGAAGTTCAGCAGAACCGCCCGGCCTTTCAAATCAGCAAAAGTCCAGGTTTTTCCGCTCGTATCAACCAGCTTGAATCCGGCTATCGGCCCAGACCATTTGCTCACCTCATAAGCCGGGCCGCTCAGGCCCTGGGCGTCCGCCCGGGTCCACGCGGCTAGGCTCGCTCCTACCAGGGCGGTTTGCAGGAATTGGCGACGGGATTTAGCTTTTGAGGACATGGGTGGCAAGCTTACCTGCGAATAGAAAAATGAGCCGGGATGCCGATGTTGCGCTGAAAACTTTTTTATTTGCTATAAAAATAATAGCTTCACATAACCGTAAATAATGAACATGAGCCCGATTGAGCTTAAGAAATAGCCAAGCTTGCCGCTCACCGCCCGTCAATAGGTTTCCAGGTGCAACCGGCCTTCTGATTTGAGCGCCGCGCCTACCGTGTCCCAGTTCAATCCAGCCTGCTGGGCCACGTCGCGCAGCGCCAGCACCACGCCTTCCTCCATGCTTTTGAGGCCGCAGACGTAAAAGCAGCTGTCCGGGTCCTGCAGCAGCAGGGCGAGGTCGGCGGCGCGCTCGCGCATCACATCCTGCACGTAGCGCTTGGGCGCGCCCGGCGTGCGTGAAAACGCAAAATTGATATCAATGAAGTCCCGGGGCAGGCTTTGCAGCGGGCCAAAATAAGGCAGCTCATCCTGAGTGCGGGCACCGAAAAACAGCATCAGCTTGCCCTCCTCAAACTTGCCTGACTTGCGCAGCCGGCGGCGCCACTCGGTCATGGCGCGCATGGGCGCGCTGCCGGTGCCGGTGCAGATCATCACGATGTTGGAACGCGGATGGTTGGGCATCAGGAAACTCGTGCCAAACGGGCCGATCACCTCCACCCTGTCGCCCACCTGAAGATCGCACATGTAATTTGAAACCACGCCGCGCACCGGCTGGCCCTGGTGGTTCTCCAGCACCCGTTTGATCGTCAGCGAGACATTGTTGTAACCCGCCCGCTCGCCGTTGCGCGGGCTGGCAATCGAGTACTGGCGCGCGACGTGCGGCCTGCCACCGGCATCAACGCCAGGCGCAAGAATGCCGATGGACTGGCCTTCGAGCACCGGAAAAGGCATCTTGCCGAAATCCATCACGATGTGGTGCGTGTCGTAATCGGTGCCGGCTTCTGTGACCCGCACATTGCCGGTGACCGTGGCGGTGATGAACTTTGCGGCAGCCCTGGGACCGTAGAGGTTGGTATAGCCATGCGCCGACGACCAGGGCGGCAAGGTAGCGGCATATTGCGCGCTGATGAAGGCCGTCTCTCCATTTACAGCCGCTGGCAACGTCGGCGCGACCGGCTCGATGTCGGGTGTCGCACCGACAATGACGCCCTCGGCGCCAAGCTCCTCGGACGTGAGTTCGGGAGGCAGCTCGTCCCAGCCAAATTGCTCGGTCAGGCCATAAACCCTGGCGCTCGGCAGTGTGCGCCAGTTGTCAATCGAACCGGTCGGGCACGGCGAAATGCAGGCCATGCAGAAATTGCACGTCTCGACGTTGACGACATAGTTAAGCGAGTCGTGCGAGATCGCCCCGGTCGGGCAGACTGATTCACAAGTGTTGCAGCGAATGCAGATTTCAGGGTCGATCAGGTGCTGTTTGATCACGCGTATTTCGGTCATTTCCATGGCGATTTTGGATAAGGGCTTGATGGAATCAACACTTTAAACGCACGCCTTCCCGCCCGCCCAAGTTCCGGCCGCGGAACCGGCTTCGCCGGGCCGCAGGCGGGGCCGCCCCCTCGGGGGGCAGCGCAGTACGCGAAGCGACAAGCGTGGGGGTCAATCGTTGTGGTCAATTAAATCGCACGTAGTCAAAATCCACGGGCTGGCGGTTGATACCCATGACGGGCGGCGCGATCCAGTTGGCGAACTTGCCCGGCTCGACGACGCGGCCCATCAGGCTGGCGACGTAGGCCCGGTCTTCGTTGCTGGGCAGCCACTGGCCGACCGATGCATTCCATTCAGCTTCAGAGACGACGCGGCCATCAGGTGACACCTTGACACCGGCCAGGGCGCCGATGTTGCGATGAAACGCCTTGTGCGGCACCTTGAGCGTGAAGGCAATGCCAGCCTTGTCCAGCACCTTGTTCCAGCGCCCGACACCCGAGACGGAATCCTTGATGTAGTCGTCGCGCAGCACTTCATTGAGCGCGTTGAGCATGGGCACTTCCTTTTCGACCAGCTGGCCGTCTTTGGCCTCTATCACCTTGTAGGTCTGGCCCTTGAGCACATGGTCATCGACACGCTTTCCTTCTTCAAAGCGGCCCTTCAGACCCGAGCTGTAAAAGGTGGCGGCGTTGCTCGACTCGTCAGCGCCAAACAGGTCGATGGTGACGCTGAAGTGAAAGTTGATGTAGCGCTGGATCGTCGGCAAATCAATCACGCCGGCGGCGCGCAGTTTGCCGACATCGTCAGTTTTCAGCTCGTTCATCTTCTGCGCGGTGCGCTGGATGACGCGCGAAATGCCGCTTTCGCCGACGAACATGTGATGCGCTTCCTCGGTCAGCATGAACTTCGTGGTGCGTGCCAGCGGATCGAAAGCGCTTTCGGCCAGCGCGCAGAGCTGGTATTTTCCGTCTCGGTCGGTGAAGTAGGTGAACATGAAAAAGCTCAGCCAGTCTGGCGTCGCTTCGTTAAAGGCGCCCAGAATGCGCGGGTTGTTGGCGTCCCCGCTGCGGCGCTCCAGCAGACCTTCGGCTTCTTCGCGGCCGTCGCGACCGAAATGCTTGTGCAACAGATAAACCATGGCCCACAGGTGACGGCCCTCCTCGACGTTGACCTGGAACAGGTTGCGCAGGTCGTACATACTGGGCGCCGTCAGACCGAGGTGGCGCTGCTGCTCGACGGATGCTGGCTCGGTATCGCCCTGGGTCACGATGATGCGGCGCAGGTTGGCACGGTGTTCGCCAGGAATGTCCTGCCACGCCTTTTCGCCTTTGTGGTCGCCGAAGTGAATGGTACGGTCAGCATCGCCAGGGTTGAGGAAAATGCCCCAGCGGTAATCGCGCATCTTGACATGGCCAAACTGGGCCCAGCCGTTCGGATCGACGCTGACGGCGGTGCGCAGATAGACCTCCGAATCGGTGGAGCCGACCGGGCCGACGTCATCCCACCAGTTGATGAAGTTCGGTTGCCACTGCTCAAGCGCACGCTGCAAGGTGCGGTCTTCGCTCAGGCTGACGTTGTTGGGGATCTTTTCGCTGTAGTTAATGCCGGACATCATGGTCTCCAAAAAAACGAGGCTATTCGGGGGAAAATTTCGGTTGCAGCGCGCCACCCGGACCACGCCGCACAACGAGAGCTTCTGTTTAGACGCGGTTCCAGTCGAACCGGGCCTTATCGCCCTTGCCATATACCTTGAGCGCACCTTGTTCGCCGACGGCATTGGGCCGCTGGAATATCCAGTTCTGCCAGGCGGTCAGCCGGCCAAAAATGCGGGTGAACATGTTCTCGGTGCCATTGAAGCGCAGATTCGCTTCCATGCCGGTCAGGGCATCGGGCGACATGGCCACGCGCTCCTCGATGGCAATCCGCACTTCGTCGGTCCAGTCGATATCGTCCGGGTTGGATGTGATCAGGCCAACGGCAAAAGCCGCGTTGGCGTCCAGCGCCTGGCCGGCTTTGGCGCGTACGGCCTCAAGCGCAGGCAGTTCGTCATAAAAGCGCCGAGCCAGGCGGCTCTGGCCGGTGACCATGGGGTAAAGACCGAAATTGGTTTCGGCCACCGTGATTTTGGGTGCACGGTCCTCGTCGTCGGGCAAGGCCAGCTGGTAGCTTCGGTCGCAGGCCAGAGCGAGCTCCAAGTAAGTGCCGACAAAGCACGAGCCCGGCTCGATCAGCGCAAACAGGCTGCGCGAGGACAGGTCCAGCCGGCTCAGCGTGCGACGCAACAGGCCAATGGTTTCGCGCACCAGCCAGTGGTTGTGATTCGCCAGCAACGTGGCGTCCATGGCCAGAACGGCGGCAGCATCGCCCTCGGTCTTGATCAGCCAGACGCCGATTTCAAGCTCGTTGGTCCGCATCATCAGAATGGCATCTTCGAGTTCGCGCGCCAGGACCAGCGGAAACCAGCTGTCACCCTGCGCTTCGATCCCGGCGATGTCTGAAGGCTGGCTGCCTGTTGGCGCCTTGATGCTCCAGGTGGCGGTACGTTTGACACGGTCGATCTCGACCGTCACGCTCGAATAGCGCAACGCATCGGCTTCGACTGTTCGTTTGAGCGGCTTGAGCACCACGCCTTTGCCGTTAGCGGGCCGGTCGCTCTGCTCGGCCAGCGCCAGGGCACGGGTCTGCACCCTCTGGGAAAAATCGACCGCCTTGGCAATGTCATCGACCAGACGCCAGTCCTTGGCCTTTTGGCCGCGCACGCCTTCGACACTGGTGCAGAACAGGTCGGCCAGATCGTGGCGCACATGGCGCTTGTCGGTCACGCGGGTCAGCCCACCGGTGCCGGGCAGCACGCCCAGCAAGGGCACTTCAGGCAGGCTGACAGAACTCGACCGGTCGTCGATCAGGATGATTTCGTCGCAGGCCAGCGCCAGTTCATAGCCGCCGCCAGCGCAGGCGCCATTGACCGCAGCCAGAAACTTCAGCCCACTGTATCTGGATGAGTCTTCCAGCCCGTTGCGGGTTTCGTTGGTGAACTTGCAGAAGTTTACTTTCCATGAGTGGCTGCTCACGCCCAGCATAAAAATGTTGGCACCGGAGCAGAACACCTTGTCTTTCGCGCTGGTCACTACCACGGTGCGGACCTCGGGGTGCTCAAAGCGTATGCGGCTGATCGCGTCGTTCAGTTCGATGTCGACGCCAAGGTCATAGCTGTTGAGCTTGAGCTTGTAACCGGGGCGCAAACCAGCGTTTTCATCAATGTCCACCGCCAGCGTGGCTACCGGGCCGTGGAAGTAGAGTTTCCAGTGTTTGTATTGGGACGGATCAGTCTGGTATTCGACATGATTAGCGGTGGTCATGGCTTCTGCCCTCTGTATCATGCATAAAAATGCATTTAGTGAAATTTTATAAACGCATGATAATGCATATTAATTTAGTGTGGCAAGCATTTTCATGCATTTTTATCTTATTTACACGGTCAGCTGAAGCGCACCTCTCACTGTCTGGCGCAAGATATTGAAGGACTGTTCCAGCGGCTGTGCGCTGGTGTCAACCCTGTGCTGTGCTTTCGAATAGAACGCCGCCCGTCCCGCAAGAATGCCTTTAAGGTCTTCCATCGCCTGCTTGCTGGCAGCCATTGGACGCAAATCGCCCTGCGCCGTTACCCGTTTCATGTGATCTTCGGGGTCGGCCTGGAGCCAGACAGTGGTGCAGTGAGACAACAACTGGTTGAACGTGGCCGGGTCTGACACAAGACCGCCGGGCGTTGCGATGACAGCTTCCGGGTAAATTTGAATGGCCTCTTCAAGGGCTCGACGCTCATAGCGCCGGTAAGCATTCATGCCATAGAGCGCCTGAATTTCAGACACGCTGCAACCCGCAAACTTCTCGATTTCGCGACTTAACTCGACAAACGGAAATCCCAGGTCTTCGGCCAGCATCTGGCCGAGCGTGGATTTACCCGCGCCGCGCAAACCAATCAGCGCCACCCGCGTACAAACGGCAGTGTTGCCGCCGCCGGTGCCCAGCATCTCGCCAATGGCGATCCGCACACGGCGCAGTGATGCATCGTCGCGCATTTCCAGCAACTCGCGAATCAGCAGCCACTCGGGTGAAGAGGTTGTCACATCGCCAATCAGTTCGGCTAGCGAGCAGTGCAGCGCTCGCGCTACCTGCAACAGAACCAGGATGGACGCATTGCCTTCTCCGTATTCAAGATTCGCCAGATGACGCTCGGATACATCGGCCGCGATCGACACGGCCTTGCGCGTCATGCCGCGCCGAGCGCGTATCGCCCGCACCCGATCACCCAAGGAGACTAAAAAAGGATTTTTTTCCTCGGCTTCCACAGGATTGACGGCAGCAACCGGGGCAACTACAGGTGAAAGCGTCAGAACTGAAGAATCAAGGGTTAACCCTGATTTATGCAATATATTGCTTGACATGATGTTTTTCAGGATTTATGGTTCACGCAAGCACAATAGTTCATATTTAACGAATAGGCAAGTTGCCACCATATGGAGAACTTACGTGTCACCCACTGAATTTTGTCATCAGATCTCGGTGGGATCGCAGGCAAGCAGCGCTGTGCTGGACCATCTGCAAATACCCGCGCCCTGACAAACCCCAGAAGGAGACCGACATGGCCACAGAATCCACATCCACGCATCAGGTGCAACCATTGGGCGCGCACTTCAATTTCGCGCAGCACCTGATCGAGCGCAACGCCACGCACCCCGCCAAGACCGCCTACATCGACGATACCGGCGCCTTGAGCTATGGCGAGCTTGCGGAACGAATCCGCCGGCTGGCAGCCGCCTTGCTCGCTGTCGGCGTTCGCCGCGAAGAGCGCGTGCTGCTGCTGATGCACGACTGCATCGACTGGCCTGTCAGCTTTCTGGGCGCGATGTATGCGGGTATCGTGCCGGTGGCGGTCAACACGCTTCTGACCATCGAGGATTATGCTTTCATGCTCGAACACAGCCGAGCCCAGGCCGTGCTTGTGTCAGGCGCGCTATTGCCCCTGCTTCAAGAGGCCATGAGCAAAGCCGTCCATGAGGTCAGAACGGTCATAGTTTCCCACCCCGACAAATCGCTGCCCGAAAGCAGCGTGGCGATGACTGTCCTTATCGCGCAGCACGCACCGCTGACCCAGCCTGCTCCCACGGTTCCCGATGATCCGGGTTTCTGGCTCTACTCCTCCGGCTCCACCGGCCGCCCCAAAGGCACGCTGCACACGCATGCCAACCCGTACTGGACTGCCGAGCTGTACGGCAAGCCGGTGCTGGGCATTACCGAACAAGACGTGTGCTTTTCTGCCGCCAAGCTGTTTTTTGCATATGGGCTGGGCAATGCCTTGAGTTTTCCACTCAGTGTGGGCGCCACCGTGGTGTTGATGGCAGAGCGCCCCACTCCCGCCGCCACCTTCAAGCGCTGGGTTGAGCAGCAGCCAACGATCTTTTTCGGTGCACCGACCGGTTTTGCAGGTATGTTGGCCGCGCCCGGACTGCCGGCAAAGGCCCAGGTCTCCCTGCGTCTGGCATCGTCGGCAGGAGAGGCCCTGCCCGCCGATCTGGGCGACCGATTCACGGCGCACTTTGGTGTCGAAATCATTGACGGTATTGGTTCTACCGAAATGCTTCACATTTATTTATCCAACGTGCCAGGCAAAGTGCGCTACGGCACGACGGGCTGGCCCGTGCCGGGTTATCAGATTGCATTGCGCGGCGACGACGGCGAGCCTGTAGGCGACGGCGAAACCGGTGATCTCTACATCAAAGGTCCAAGTGCGGCATTGATGTACTGGCGCGACCGTGATAAATCGCGCGAGACCTTTCAGGGTGCCTGGACCAAAAGCGGCGACAAGTACGTACGCAACACCGACGGCAGCTACACCTACTCTGGCCGCAGCGATGACATGCTCAAGGTCAGTGGCATCTATGTCTCGCCGTTTGAGGTAGAAGCCACACTGGTGCAACATCCCTCAGTGCTCGAGGCAGCCGTCATCGGCATGGTCGACAGCGAAGGTTTGACCAAATCCAAAGCCTATGTCGTGCTCAAGTCTGGCCATCAGACAGGCGCAGACGAACTCAAGGCCTTTGTCAAGGAACGG
>NZ_JABBPF010000172.1 GCF_012927415.1 Polaromonas sp.
AAAAAGGTGCCGGCGAGGCAGGGCGGCAGGGCTTTCAGGGGGCCTGAAAGCCTGCGGCGCGGTAGGTGAGCACCAGCGTGTCACGCAGCCCGCTTTGCCCTTGCTGGCCGTCAGCCGGGAAGATCGGTGTGGTCTCGTGAATCACCCGTTCGTCGTCAAGGAGTAGCGCTGTCAGCGGTTGCTGCATCAAAAATCGCACGCCGTCAGGCCCATGAGCATCGAACACGCGCGTCTCACCTCCCTTGACGCCGCGCCGCGCCACCATCAACACCACCACAAAATCCACGCCGTCGCGATGCGCGCCTTCGGGTGTGGGGCGACCGACGCCGCCGGCAGTATCAATACGGAACTGGTGCGCTTCGACATGCCAGCGCGGCACTGCCTTGACCTGCGCAAAAAGGCGACCCAGGCTGGCCAGCAGCTCAAGCCAGGCGGATGCCTGGGCCACCGCAGGCTCGACCGGATCAAACCAGCGTTCAAACCCGCCATGCAGGGCGTTGTATTCGGTTGGCTGCCAGTGCGCGCGATGCGGCGTCTGGGTCAATGCGCCACTGGGAAATTCCTGGATAAAACAGGCATGCCGCCGACGCCGGTAACAGCCTCCGTCCCTGAGGTGGGCATCGGGCGGCAACCGGTCCCACGAGCCGGTCAGGTCGCCCCAGCGCTGTAGCCATTGCGGTGTCTGGAGTTGCAAGCTGGTCGTGAAATCGGCCGGCATGAGCAGGCTCAAACCATCTTGGCGAAGGGCTTGAGCGGCTGGTTTTTTAACGGTGGCAATGTTGAACATGTCGTTTATTCTCGCTGACCTGGCCTGCTTAAAAAGTGCACGCCCGGAAAAACCTGGACGGGGAACCTGAAAAGTAGTTGTCAGATAAAGAACGTCCGAAAAGAGGTGAAGCAGACCTACACCCATGAAGCGGCCAGCTGCTCATAATGGATGGGTTATTAAACTGAGGAGCTCCAAAATGCTGTACAAATTCAAATCAAAAGACCATGGGGATGTGATCATGCTGGAGGCCAATGGCCGCCGGGTGCTGGAGATCATCGGCAAGAGCCCGGGCGACAAGGGAATTATCCTGCCCGAGCAGATGCCCGCCGCCATCAAGGCCCTTGAAGACGCCATTGCGCTAGAGCAATCGGGCGATGAGGGCGCAGGCGAGGTGCCTGGCGACGGGCTCGGTTTGCACCAGCGCGCGGTTTCCTTCATCGACATGCTGCGGCGTAACCACGCGGCCGGCCACGATGTGGTTTGGGGCGTTTAGCCCGACGGGCGTGGCTTTCCTGGCGTTGGCGCCGTCTGAAAAAGGCCCTTGCGAGGGCTTTTTTTTGTGGACAGGTCAATCGACCTTGGCGCCGGAAGTTTTTACCACCTGGGCCCACTTCTTGTGCTCGGCGTTGATGAAAGCGGCAAACTGCTGCGGCGTGTTACCGCCAGGAACGGCACCCTGTGCGAGCAGCTTTTCCTTGATGGCGGGCGTGCTGAGCGACTTGGCCGCCTCCTGCTGGATGCGGTTGACGATTTCGGGCGGTGTGCCGGCCGGCGCCAGCAGGCCGAACCAGGAGCTGGCCTCGAAGCCCTTGAGCGCCGGGCCGCCCGCCTCTTCGACGGTGGGCACGTCAGGCAGGGCGGCCGAGCGCTGCGAACTGGTTACGGCCAGCGCCCTGAGCTTGCCCGACTTGATCAACTGCATCGACGAGGGCAGATTGTCGAACATCACATCCATGTCGCCGCCCACCAGCGCCATCAACGCAGGACCGGAACCACTGTAGGGGAAGTGGATCATGTAGGTGCCACTCATGGTTTTGAACAGCTCGCCGGCCATGTGGATGGAAGTGCCGTTGCCACTCGACGCCATATTGAACTTGCCCGGACTGGCCTTGGCCACGCGTATGAAGTCAGCCACGCTGTTGATGCCCGCCGCCCTGGCTTTTTCGGTGTTGACGATCATGACATTGGGTACGCCGGCCACCAGCGTGATGGGGGCAAAGTCCTTCTGCGGGTCAAACGCCATCTTGTTGTAAAGCGACTTGTTGATGCCGTGCGTACCCACGGTTCCCATCAGCAGCGTGTACCCATCGGCGGCGGATTTCGCCACTACGTCGGCGCCAATATTGCCGCCCGCGCCAGCCCGGTTCTCGACCACAAAGGGCTGGCCGAAAGCTTTCGACAGTTCGGGTGCCATCGCGCGGGCCAGAATGTCGGTGGTACCGCCGGGCGCAAAGGGAACGATGATTTTGACCGCCCTGGCCGGCCAGTTGCCCTGCGCAAAGGCTGAATTTGCTATGAAAATAATAGCTAATAGTACCGAATTTATAAGGACGTGGCGGCGATTTCGCTTAAAAAATAGACTCAAGTCTGTCTCCGGTGGGTGGTGGCTGGGGTTGGGACAAACGATAACCTGAGCCTGCAAGCGCTTCAAGAGGGTTAGTCCGCGCATGAAAAAGCCGCCCGGCAATCACCGGGCGGCCTGGCAAAAAGGCAGGATTGTTCAGTCGGCAAATTTGCCGGCCGCTTCGATCACCGGCTTTAGTTTGGCAGTTTCGGCCGTTACGAACGCCTTGTGCGCGGCGGGCTCGACCCGATTGTCGGTCACCACCACGGCGCCCAGGCCTTCTTCCTTCTTGATGAAGTCGGGGTCTTTCAGCGCCAGCTTGAGGGCTGTGTTAATTTGGGTGAGGACGGCCGGCGGCGTACCCTTCGGGGCGTATAGCCCGTGCCAGATGGTGAGGTTGAACCCCTTCAGCCCCATATCTTGAAGAGACGGCAGATCCTTGAGCATCTTGTTGCCGGACAGCGGCTTTGCGGTGGTCACGGCGAAGGCCTTGACGCGGCCTGCCTCGATCTGACCGCTGGTGTTGGTGGTCTGGTCGCACATCAGGTCGACCTGTCCACCAAGCAGCGCGTTCATGGCCGGCGCGGTCCCGCCGAAAGGAATCGTCGTCATGGCGTCGTTGGCCTTGATGGCCGCCTGCCACATCAGACCGCACAGGTGAGACGCTGAACCCAGCCCGGCATGGGCAATATTGAGCTTGCCCGCGTTGGCGCGAATGTAGTTTTCAAAATCGCGGTAGTTGTTGGCGGCCAGCTGGGGTTTGCCAATCAGCGTCATCGGCACTTCGTTAATCATGCCCAGATATTCAAAATCTTCGAGCGGCTTGTACTGCAGCTTGCGATAAAGGGCCGGCGCTGAAGCCATGCCAATGTGGTGCAGCAGCAGCGTGTGGCCGTCAGGCGCGGCCTTGGCGACTTTGGTGGCACCGATGGTGCCGCCAGCGCCGTTGACATTTTCGACCACAAAATTGGCATTGCCGCCCATGGCTTTTCGCAGCGCTTCGGCCAGGTCGCGCGCCACGCGGTCGGTCGGGCCACCGGCCGCAAACGGCACTACGATCGAGATCGGTTTGGAGCCGGGGAAGGTTTGAGCGTTGGCAAACAGGGCCGTCGCAGCGACAGCCAAAACTAGCAGGCGTTTCATGGGTGTGTCCTTGATCTGAAAGCGATGAGTTTAGGGGCTCCACGCGGCCGCAATAGCGCGGGAACTACGTAAGGGCAATCCCTTTCATTTGTAGCTGCGCGCGTCCTCAATCACCTTGCCGTCGTTGGGGAGACTTCCAGGGGCCAGCAGCTGCACCGTGCCACGCAGCTTGGTGACATCGCGGATGACTTCGCTGATTCGCTGGTCGAGTCCCGAGTGGGCCGTTGCCGACCCGGTTGCCTCGACTTGAAAGGTCATACTGTCGTTTGCCATCTCGCCGCTCACCACCAGTCTGGCCTTGATCACTTCGGGAAAACGCCGGGCAATGTCTGCCACCTGCCCAGGATGCACAAACATGCCGCGCACCTTGACAGTCTGGTCGGCGCGACCCATCCAGCCCCTGATGCGTGTGTTGGTCCGCCCGGTCGGGCAGCTGCCGGGCAACAGCGCCGAGAGATCCCCAGTGCCAAACCGGATCAACGGGTAGTCAGGGTTCAGTGTTGTCACGACCAACTCCCCCACCTCGCCCTCGGCCACGGGGTCGCCGGTTCCGGGTCGAACAATTTCCACGATCACGCCTTCATCGAGCACCAGCCCTTCGCGCGCCTCGGTTTCGTAGGCAATCAGGCCAAGATCAGCCGATGCGTAACACTGGTAGCCTGCGATACCGCGCTCGCCCAGCCAGTCGCGCAGGCTGGGCGGAAAGGCCTCGCCCGAAACCAGCGCACGTGTCACGGTGGGCAGCGGCACCTTCATTTCGGCTGCTTTTTCCACGATGATTTTCAGGAAGCTCGGCGTGCCGATGTAGCCCGCAGGCCGAAGTTCGGCCATGGCCTGCACCTGTTGTTCGGTCTGTCCGGTGCCGCCTGGAAACACGGAGCAGCCCAGGGCGTGCGCGCCGGTTTCCATCATGGAGCCAGCCGGCACGAAGTGATAGCTGAAGCTGTTGTGAATCAGTTGGCCGGGGCGAAAACCTGCCGCATACATGGCCCGTGCCATGCGCCAGTAGTCCTTGCGCGTGCCTTCAGGTTCGTAAATGGTGCCGGGGCTGGCAAACACACGGGGCATGCAGGCGCCGTAAGCCAGCGCGCTGAAACCGCCAAAGGCGTCGCCACTGGACTGTCGCGCGGCCCGCTGGCGCTCGAGCAATTCATGCTTGCGCGTGACCGGCAGGCGAGCCAGAGCGGCGCGGGGAATGGGGGCGGCGCCATCAATTCCCTGAAGGAGGGCGGCAAAAGCAGGGGCATGCGTTTGTGCATGGCTGATTTGCCTCGGCAACCCGGCCATCAGGGCAGTTTCACGGGTCGCCTTTGAACGCGTCTCAAGTGAGTCGAAAAATTGGGTCATTGGGTGTGCATCCTCAGGGTTATCAAGCCAACCAGCGCTTGCGGCGTTTGTAACTTTTTACGTCTTTGAAGCTCTTGCGCTCGCCGCCACCCACACCCAGGTAAAACTCTTTCACGTCTTCATTGTTGGCAAGGTCGCTGGCGGCGCCATCCATCACGACGCGGCCACTTTCCATGATGTAGCCATAGTCCGCATATTTAAGCGCCATGTTGGTGTTCTGCTCGGCAATCAGGAAGGTCACTTTTTCCTTTTCGTTCAGATCTTTGACGATGTTGAAGACTTCTTCAACAATCTGCGGTGCCAGCCCCATGGAGGGCTCGTCCAGCAGCACCATGCTTGGGTTGGCCATCAGTGCGCGGCCAATCGCGCACATTTGCTGCTCGCCGCCCGAGGTGTACGCTGCCTGAGACGTGCGCCGGGTTTTCAGGCGCGGGAAGTAGTTGTAGACTTTTTCCAGGTTGGCCGCGACTTCAGTCTTGCTCTTGCGAGTGTAGGAGCCAGTGAGCAGATTTTCTTCGATTGTCAGGTGGGCAAAACAGTGGCGGCCTTCCATGACCTGCAGCACGCCGCGCTGCACCAGGTCGGCCGGCGACAGATTCTCGATGCGCTCGCCGCGCAGTTCGATCGAGCCCTTGGTGACCTCCCCCCGTTCCCCCTTGAGCAGGTTGGAGATGGCGCGCAGGGTAGTGGTCTTGCCCGCACCATTGCCGCCCAGAATGGCGACAATGCGGCCCTCAGGCACCCGAAGGGACACGCCCTTGAGCACGAGAATCACATGATTGTAGATGACCTCGATGCCATTGACGTTGAGAACGATGTTTGAATCACTCATGATGGTGTATCCGTTTAAACCAGGTGAAAGGGCAGCGCTACTGTCCTTTCACCTGGCGGCTCCCGGGAGCCGCCTTTTCAGTTATTCAGGCTGCGGTTTCCAGCGCTGGACGAGTCCGCGCTGTAGACCGCAAATCAGTGCCCAAATCTCAGGACTGGCAATCTGCTGCGGCGCGCCGCGTCATCTTCTTGTCGGCCAGGTATTTGTCTGAAGCTGCCTTGACCAGGGGTTTGAGAATCTGATCGTCAGCCTGGATGAAGTCGGAACTGAAATTCCATTTGCTGCCGTCCCAGGTCTGAACGCGGGCCGAGGTCGAGCCCATGTGGTCGGAACAGGAAGTGGACAGCGGACGCATGACGCCCGAAAATCCCAGTGCGTCCAGCCGCTTCTGGTCGAGAGCCAGGTTCTCCAGGCCCCAGCGAACCTGCTCGCCGGTCATGACCTTGCCTTTGCCAAAGCGTTCCTGGGCCCGGCGCACTGCCTCAATGCTCAGCATCTGGATGATCACGCCACGGGTGTACAGCACCTGGCCGACTTCATCCTTAGGGCCACTTCCCTGGCCTTTTTCGTGGACATATTTCAGTATGTCCTGGATCACCTTGGGCTGCTGGCCAGAGGTGTTGAGCGCCAGCGCGTTGTAGCCTTTGGCGCCTTCGCCGACGTCCTTGACGTCAGGTTCTGCACCCGCCCACCACACGCCATACATCTTTTCACGTGGATAGCCGGTGGCTTGCGCTTCCTTCAGCGCTGTCGAGTTCATCACACCCCAGCCCCACAGCATGACGTAATCAGGGCGGCTCTGGCGCACTTGCAGCCAGGCTGATTTCTGCTCGACACCCGGCGCCGTGACGGGAATCAGCTGAAGCTCGAAGCCATGCATCTTCGCGCGCTCTTGAAGCAGCGGAATCGGCTCCTTGCCAAACGGGGAGTCGTGATAGACCAGCGCGATTTTTTTGCCCTTGAGCTTGTCCAGGCCGCCTTCCTTTTTGCCGAGGTGCTGGACTAAAATATCGGCGCCGGTCCAGTAGCTGCCCATCAACGGGAAGTTCCACTTGAAGGCCATGCCGTCCTGAGCGACGGACAAACCATATCCCAGCGTGATCAGCGGAACTTTGTCGGTCGCCACCTTTTCAGTCAATGCAAAAGTGATGCCAGTAGCCTGGGGGTCGAAAATGGCCACGCCAGGGCGGCTTTTGAGGCGCTCGTAGCATTCCACGCCGCGGTCGGTGGCATAACCGGTCTCGCATTCTTCATAAGTCAGCTTGACGCCATTGATGCCGCCGTCGCGGGCGTTGACCATCTTGAGATAGTCCTGCTTGCCGTTGGCCCAAGGCACACCATTGGGAGCATAGGGGCCCGTGCGGTAAGACAGCAGCGGGAAAAACTGCTCCTTGGCTTGGGCAAATGCGCTGGTCGTCACCATTGACGAAGCGCCAGCGGCTACTGCAGCCACCGCCAGAACAAACATGCGAATCTTCATTGTTGTCTCCTGAAAATTAAAAAAGCAAAGCACTGGAAAAACTGTCACACCGGAAAATCGGAAAACGCTTCACTGACAAAAAACACCTGGCTTGTTTTGAGTCATCCTTTCTCGCGCCAAGGGTTAGTGCGGGAAGGGCCACAGGCGAAGCTTTTGCTTGGCCGTTGACCAGAGCTTGGCCAAGCCGTGCGGCTCCACAATCAGGAACCAGACGATCAGGCCGCCGAAAATCATCAGCTCAGCATGCGAGACGCCGGCGGTGGAAATTTCGATGCCGAAAGCCCCCAGCAGCACTGGCAGGATCTGGTTCAAGGCGATGGGCAGTACCACGATAAAGGCGGCACCAAAGAAGCCGCCCATGATCGAGCCCAGCCCGCCGATGATGACCATGAACAGCAGGCGAAACGACTGGTCCACCGAAAACGCCGCCGGTTCCCAGGCACCCAGATAGACAAAAGCCCAGAGTGCGCCGGCCACGCCAATAATGAAGGAGCTGACCGCGAACGCGCTAAGTTTGGCGTACATCGGGCGAATGCCAATGACTGCGGCGGCCACGTCCATGTCGCGGATGGCCATCCACTCGCGGCCAATCGCGCTGCGCACCAGATTTTTGGCCAGCAGCGCCACGACAGCCAGCACGCCAAGACAGAGCAGGTATTTGCTCGCCGCGCTCTCGATGGGCAAGCCGAACACTTGCAGGTTGGACACCGACACGGAGCCAGATGGCGAGTCCAGCGTGAACCACTTGATGCGCAGGAACATCCAGTCGCTGAAGAACTGCGCGGCCAGCGTGGCCACCGCCAGATACAGGCCCTTGACGCGCAGGCTTGGCAGGCCGAACAGGATGCCGAACACGGTGGCGCAAAGGCCACCCAAAATCAGTGCCGGAATCAGCGGCATGCCGGGAATGCGCATGAAAAAGTTGTAAGCGCCGTAGGCACCAACGGCCATGAAGGCGCCGGAACCCAGTGAAATTTGCCCGCAATAGCCCACCAGAATGTTGACGCCGAGCGCAGCCAGCGACATGATGACAAAGGGAATCAGGATGGCGCGAAACACGTAGTCGCTGGCCAGCATCGGGACGGCCACAAACGCCACGGCGAGGATCAGCCCCATCGCGATGCGGTCCTGCAGAATCGGGAAGATTTGCTGGTCCGTGCGATAGCTGGTTTTGAATTGACCGTTTTCTCTATAGAACATAAGGGTACGATGCTGTTAGGTCGCCATGGAAAAAGTGTTTTGTGGGGCCGTGCCCCGTTCAGCAGGGGCCGCGGAACCGGCTCCGCCGGGCCGCAGGCGCAGCGGCCCCCCCCGGGGGGCAGTGCAGTACACGAAGTGACAAGCGTGGGGGCCTCATATTCATACGCGGTCAATAATTTTTTCACCGAACAGGCCTTGCGGCCGGTACAGCAGAAAACCGAGGGCCAGTACGTAGGCAAACCAGATTTCAATGCCGCCACCGACAAACGGGCCTAGATAGACCTCGGAAAGCTTCTCGCCCACGCCGATGATCAGACCGCCGATGATGGCACCCGGCACGGAGGTGAGGCCGCCCAGAATCACCACGGGGAGCGCGCGCAAGGCGATGGTCGCCAGTGAAAACTGCACGCCCAGCTTGCTGCCCCAGATCATGCCGGCCACCAGCGCCACCACGCCCGCCACGCACCAGACAATGACCCAGATGCGGTTGAGCGGGATGCCGATGGATTGCGCAGCCTGATGGTCATCGGCCACGGCGCGTAGTGCCCGCCCGGTAGCGGTCTTCTGAAAAAAGACGCTCAGCAGGGCCACCAGTACCGCCGCAATCAATGCGGCATACAAGTCTTCCTTGTTGATCAGGATGCCGCCCGGGAACACCGAGTCCAGCGCGAAGATGGGGTCTTTGGGCATGCCAATGTCGATCTTGTAGATGCTGCCGCCAAAAAGCGTCTGGCCCAGTCCTTCCATGAAATAGGCGATGCCCAGTGTGGCCATCAGCAGCGTTGCGCCTTCCTGGTTGACCAGGTGGCGAAGCACCAGGCGCTCGATGAGCCAGGCCACCATAAACATCACGACGCCGGCCATGGCGAAGGCGATGATGTTGGCAAAGAGCAGACTGTTAATGCCGGTCCATTGCGGAATCCATTCAGAGAACCGGGCCATGGCCAGTGCCGCGAACAGCACCATCGCACCTTGGGCAAAGTTGAAGACGCCGGAGGCCTTGAAAATCAGCACAAAGCCCAGGGCGACCAATGAATACAGCATGCCTGCCATCAGGCCACCCAACAGTGTTTCAAGAAAAAAAGCCATTATTTTCTTACCCTTGTCGCAGGCTCGCTGCGCGTCGCTGCCTCGCCCCTTGCAGGGGATGCCGCTTGCGGCCCGGCTAAGCGGGTTCCGCCGCCGCTGCTTGAAAGTGACACATTCGTGCCCCGGAAATTTGTTGAAGCCATGATGGTATTGCCGTTCCGGGTTAGTGACTGGTGCCGAGGTAGGCGCTGATCACGTCAGGGTTGTTGCGCACCTCGTCGGGTGTGCCATCGCCAATTTTTTTGCCATAGTCGAGCACTACGACGCGGTCGGAAATATCCATGACCACACCCATGTCGTGCTCGATCAGGACAACCGTGGTGCCAAACTCGTCGTTGACATCGAGCACAAAGCGGCACATGTCCTGCTTTTCTTCCACGTTCATTCCGGCCATGGGTTCATCGAGCAGTAGCACCTGCGGCTCCATCGCCAGGGCGCGGCCGAGGTCTACGCGCTTTTGCAGGCCATAAGGCAACTGCCCGACTGGCGTTTTTCGGTAGGCCTGGATTTCCAGGAAGTCGATAATCTTTTCAACTGCCTCGCGGTGTCTGAATTCTTCCTTTTGCGCCGGCCCGATGCGCAGCGCCTGCAGCAGCAGATTGCTCTTGATCTTCAGGTTGCGGCCCGACATGATGTTGTCCAGCACGCTCATGCCCTTGAACAAGGCCAGGTTCTGAAAGGTCCGGGCTACGCCCATCACCGCCACCTGGTGACTGTTCATGTGTTTAAACGTCTGGCCGCGAAAGGTGATGGAGCCCTGTTGCGGCGAGTACACGCCATTGATGCAGTTGAGCATAGAGCTTTTGCCCGCTCCGTTGGGGCCGATGATGGCGCGAATTTCATGCTCTTTAACATTGAAGGAAATGTCGTGCAAAGCCTTGACCCCGCCAAAGCTCAGGCTGATGTTCTGCACGTCAAGAATGACGTCACCGATTATTTTTGCCCCCACGCCTGTCGCTTCGCGTACCACGCTGCCCTCCGTGAGGGCTGAGCTTGCTTGGGGCGACCAGGCGCTGCATTCGTTCGATCCCGCACGGGGTTCTGCGTGGGCTGTGCCTGCGTCTGGAGTTAGGTTCGCTGTTGTCATGCTGCAGCCTTCACGGGGACAAACGTCTGGGTATCGCCAATCTTGAGCGTGGCGCTGACGCTGCCACTGCGGCCGTCTTCGAACTTGACCACGGTTTCAATAAACTGTTCGGATTTGTCGCTGTAGAGGGCGTCGATCAGCGGCTGGTATTTCTCGGCGATGAAGCCGCGGCGCACCTTGTTGGTACGCGTCAGTTCGCCGTCGTCCGCATCGAGTTCCTTGTGCAAGACCAGAAAGCGGCTGACTTGCGAGCCGGCAAGCAAGGCGTCTTCGCTCAAGTCGGCATTGACCTTCTCGACACACTCCTTGACGAGTTGATAAACCTCGGTCTTTTGTGCGAGATCGGTGTAACCCGCATAAGGCAGGTTGCTGCGTTCGGCCCAGTTGCCAACCGCGTCAAAATCAATGTTGATGAAAACGCAGGCTTTTTCCCGGCCATCGCCGTAAGCTACGACTTCCTTGATGTATGGGAAGAACTTGAGCTTGTTCTCGACATACTTGGGCGCAAACATGGCGCCATCATTGACGCCGCCCCTGATGTGGCCCACGTCCTTGACGCGGTCAATGATCTTGAGGTGGCCATTCGCGTCGATGAAGCCGGCGTCGCTCGTGTGGTACCAGCCATCGGCGGTAAGGACCTCGGCCGTCGCAGCCGGATTTTTGTAGTACTCCTTAAGCAGGCCGGCCGACTTGACCATGATTTCTCCGTTGTCGGCGACCTTGATCTGCACTCCCTTGATGGGTACGCCGACCGTGTCGGCGCGCGCTTCGTTGTCCGGCTGAAGGCAGACAAACACGGCGGTTTCGGTGGAGCCGTAAAGCTGCTTCAGGTTGATGCCGATGGAACGGTAAAAAGTGAAAAGATCCGGGCCTATGGCCTCGCCAGCGGTGTAGGCCACGCGCACCCGGGAGAAACCCAGGTTGTTGCGCAGCGGGCCATAAATCAGCAGGTTTCCCACACCGTAGAGCAGGGTCTGCGCAAGGCCTACCGGTTTGCCCTCCATGCGGGCAGGTCCGACGCGTTTGGCCACATCCATGAAATAGTTGAAAATGCCGCGCTTGATGCGTCCTGCATCCTCCATCCGAATGGTCACGCTTGTGAGCAAGCCCTCAAACACCCGCGGCGGTGCAAAATAATAAGTAGGTCCGACTTCCTTGAGGTCAATCGTCACCGTACTCGCGTTTTCCGGGCAGTTCACCACATAGCCGCAGGCAAGCCATTGCGCATAACTGAAAATGTTCTGGCCGATCCAGGCGGGCGGAAGGTAGGCCAGCACCTCTTCGCCTGAAGTGAGCTTGTCAAATTCGGCACCCGCCCGCGCGCGGTCCAGCAAGGTGTTGTGGGTGTGGACCACCCCCTTGGGGTTACCGGTCGTTCCGGAGGTAAAAAACATCGCAGCCACGTCGTCCGGGCTGGTTTTGTCCACTTCTGCCCTGAACAAGGCGGGTTGGCTTTTGCTCAGTGCCAGACCGGAGTCGATCAGCAAGTCCAGCGATACCAGCCCGGGTTCGTCGTATTTACGCAGACCCCGCGGGTTGTCGAAAATGATGTGGCCGAGGTCTGGACAGCGGTCGCGAATTTCGAGGAGTTTGTCGACTTGCTCCTGGTCTTCGACCATTGCAAAGCGGACGTCGGCATTGGTGATGGGGAAGACGCATTCAGCACCTACCGCGTCCTGGTACAGCGGAATCGGAATCGCGCCCAGCGACTGGGCGGCCAGCATCGTGGCATACAGGCGTGGGCGGTTGGCGCCGATCACCACCATGTGCTCGCCACGCTTCAAGCCGGCCTTGTGCAGTCCACACGCAATGTGTTCAACCAGCTGGGCCATGCTGGCCCAGCTGCAGGCCTGCCAGATGCCATATTCTTTCTCGCGCATGGCGGGAGCTTCCGGGCGCTCGGCGGCATGTTTTAGCAGCAGTTGTGGGAACGTGGTCTGCATTCCGGTCCTTGTATTCGTTTAACTCAGCTTTTTTTAGGAAAAGCTGCTGGCATGACGCGAATATAGGACGGTGTTTGACGTTAAGTTGTCTTTGTGACGACAATTTCCGGGTAAGTCCTAATGGGGTGTGCCCGGATATGGCCCTGTTATCGGATAAAGCGCCCATTACGCGAAACCATTGTGAGTTCCACGAAGCGCGAAGCGCTGCTGGCCGAGTCGGTGAAGTTGACCTCGAAGCCGCCAAAGTCGTGGCGCTTGATACCCCAGGAGCTTTCCATGAAGCTGCTGCGCGTGGGGTTGCGGCCGGCGCGTCGCAGTGCCTCGCTAAAAACGCGGGCGTTGATATAACCCTCAAGTGCGAGATGCGAAACTTCAAGCGTCACGCCGGCGGCCTTCCATGCCTGCTGGAATTCGCGCACTAGCGGCACCACGGTGTTGCCGGGCAGCGGAACGACCTGCGATACCGAAATGCCCGTCGCGTCATCGCCCATGGCCTTGAGCGTGGCGGCCGCTCCCATGACGGACAGGGCATACAGCGGCAGGCCCTTGCGCAGCTGGCGTATCGCTTTGACGAAATCGACGGTGGGCTTGCCGGCCAGACCAAGCAGCACCGCTTCGGGTTGCGAGCTCGCGACCCTGGTCGCCGCTGCGCCAGCGTCGGAAGAGTTGTTTTCCACCGTCACGATGGCCGTTGCGTCCAGTTTGTGTTTTGCCATCGACTGCTGGGTCGCAGTGAACACTTCCTTGCCGAAGGAATTGTTCTGGTAGACGATGGCGATGCGTTTGATGCCAATGGTCGCGAGGTGCTGCACCAGTTGCTCGGCTTCATCGGCATAGCTGGCACGGATGTTGAAAACATTGGGAGCATTTTTTGGCCGCGCCAGCAAGGCCCCCGAAAAGGGTGCGAAAAATGGCAGGCCCGATTCAATCACCTGAGGCAGCATGGCCTCGATCATCGGTGTTCCCATGCAGCTGAAGAGCGCAAAGTTGTTGCGGTCCTCGATAAAACCCTTCACATTGGTCAGCGCGCGCTTGACGTCGTAGCCATCGTCAACCGCCGTGAGCTCGATGAGGCGACCATTCACGCCGCCTTTGGCGTTGATAGCCGCAAAGCAAGCCTTGGCCCCTTGATGCATGGCCTGGCCCAGCGTCGAAAGCGGGCCACTGAGGTCCACAGATTGCGCTATTTTTATAGCTCCGGTTTCGTTTGCCCGGGTTGGCGCATGAAAAATTGCCGGTAAGGCCGCAAGCGCCCCGAGGACACCTCGCCGAGTTAGCCGGTCAGTGCCGCAAGCGGGTTGGCCCTCTTGCTGGGGAGTGGTGGAGTTTGGAGTCATGCATTCCTCTTTGTAGGGTAGTTGGGCGACTGGGATGCTATGCTTTTAGCGGACAATGAAATGTCCATCTGACGACAATCCAAGGGTGCTCCCTCTCAGGACTTACCCGGAAAAAAACTGGCGATCCATGTCCACTGACCTGACTCTCTACCAGCGCCGCAGGAAGCCCACGCTTGATGAAGTCCAGGGCATTCCATGGATGCCACTGCTGCGCCCGGATGAGCGCGCGCGCGCGATGGCCGAGTTGGTGGTGGGCGACGCCGCAGCCGGTGACTATGTCTGCCGGGTTGGCAAACCGGTGACTTACTGGTTTGGCGTGGTGGAAGGACTGCTCAAGATGAGCGCCGATGATGCGCAGGGTATGACCATGACGTTTACCGGCGTGCCGCCCGGCGGCTGGTTCGGGGAAGGAACGGCTCTTAAACGCGAGCCCTACCGCTACAACATCCAGGCACTGCGAAAAAGCGTCGTTGCCGGCTTGCCCGTCGACAGTTTTCACTGGTTGCTTGACCACTCAATTGGCTTTAACCGCTTTGTCATGAATCAGCTCAACGAGCGTCTCGGGCAATTCATCGCGGCGCGGGAAATTGACCGCATGAACAACCCTGATTTGCGCGTCGCGCGCAGCCTTGCCGCGCTGTTCAATCAGGTGCTGTATCCGGGCGTGGGTGAGATTCTACGCATTACGCAGCAGGAACTGGCCTATCTGGTCGGGCTATCGCGCCAGCGCGTCAACGAAGCGCTGAGAGCGCTGGAAAAACAAGGCACGATTCGCGTGGAATATGGCGGCCTGCGCGTGCTGGACATTTCGGCGCTGCGCTCCAGCAAGGGTTGAACAGAAAGTGGCTGTAGCGCTCGATTGGCGGCCCTACAGGAAGCCATTGAATTCATGGCAATGAAGCATTGAAACATGCCTTTTAGAGCCGGATTTTTACGCTTTTTTTATACGGCGCCATCTTTCTTCTACCCCGTTTTTACGTCTCGACAGATAACCTTCTTCTATCGTTTTACGTGGGAGAAGGTCAATGGATATTGCTTTTGTTGTCGGTATGGTGTTCCTGTGGGGCGTGATGGCTTTGCTGGTCTGGAGTTTTAAAAGGCTCGAAAAACCGCCAGGAGGTCGCTCATGATCGGCCTCGACGTGCTTTACGGCTTTGGCGGCGTTTGCGCAGTCATGCTACTGGCTTATCTCGTTTACGCGCTGATCTGCGCTGAGGAGTTTTGATGAGCAGCGCTTCATGGGGCCTGCTGGCTGTTTTTCTTGGGGTGTTGCTGGTCACTTCCTGGCCGCTCGGCATCTGGCTGGCACGCATCAGTTCCGGCAGACTGCCGGGCTGGATGCAGCGGCTGGAAGCGCCGCTCTACCGCCTGGCGGGCACCTCTGCCGACAAGTCGATGAACTGGTGGCAGTACGCACTCGCTTTGCTGGCCTTCAATGCCGTGGGCCTGCTGGTGGTTTATGCACTGCAGCGCCTGCAGGCCGTGCTGCCGCTCAATCCGGCCGGCATGGTGGCCGTCTCGCCGGATTCGGCTTTCAACACCGCCATCAGTTTTGTCGCCAATACCGACTGGCAAGGTTATGCCGGCGAGTCCACCATGAGCTACCTGACGCAGGTGCTGGCGTTGGCGGTGCAAAACTTTTTATCCGCCGCCACCGGAATCGCGGTGGCGTTTGCGCTGTTTCGTGGTTTTGCTGCACGCTCCACCGGAATGATCGGCAACTTCTGGGTGGACGTGACGCGCATCACGGCCTGGTTGCTGGTGCCGCTGTCGCTGGTGTTGGCACTGCTTTTTTCAGGCAATGGCGTGATCCAGAATTTTGACGCCTACAAGGACGTGGGCACGCTGGAAACCACAAGCTACCAGCAGCCCAAAAATGGCCCTGATGGCCAGCCGCTGAAAGACGCGCAAGGTGCCGCAGTCATGGAAAACGTGAAAACCGGCACGCAGACGCTGGCCATGGGCCCTGTGGCTTCGCAGGAAGCGATCAAGCTGCTGGGTACAAATGGTGGCGGTTTTTTCAATGCCAATTCAGCCCACCCCTTTGAGAATCCGAACGCGGTCACCAATTTCTTCCAGATGCTGGCGATTTTCCTGATTCCGGCTGCGCTGTGCTTTGCCTTTGGCCGCGAGGTCGGCGACCGACGTCAGGGCTGGGCCATTCTGGCGGCGATGACGGTAATGTTTGTCATTGCCGTGGTGGCCATCACGCCGGCAGAGCAGGCGGGTAACCCCCTGCTGAGTCCACTTAACGTGGATCAGACGGTCAGTGCCCTGCAGTCGGGCGGCAACATGGAGGGCAAGGAAACCCGCTTCGGCATCACCGCCTCCAGCCTGTTTGCGGTCATCACCACGGCGGCGTCTTGCGGCGCCGTCAATGCCATGCACGATTCCTTCACGCCGCTGGGCGGCATGGTGCCGATGGTGATGATGCAGCTTGGTGAAGTGGTGTTTGGCGGCACTGGCACCGGCCTGTATGGAATGCTGGTGTTTGCCATCCTGGCGGTGTTCATCGCTGGTCTGATGATTGGCCGCACGCCGGAATACCTGGGCAAGAAGATCGAGGCGCATGAAATGAAGCTGACGTCGATTGCCATTCTGGTCACGCCCATCGTGGTGCTGGCCGGAACCGCCATTGCCGTGTTGGCGGGGGCCGGCAAGGCGGGCGTGGCCAACCCGGGCGCGCACGGGTTTTCAGAAATTCTCTATGCGCTGACTTCGGCAGCCAACAACAACGGCAGCGCCTTCGCCGGGCTGTCAGCCAACACGCCGTTCTACAACACCTTGCTGGGTCTGGCGATGTGGTTTGGGCGCTTCGGTGTGATCGTGCCGGTGCTGGCGATTGCCGGCAGCCTGGCGGCCAAAAAACGCCTGCCTGTCACGGCAGGAACCATGCCGACTCATGGCCCGTTGTTCGTCGGGCTGCTGATTGGCACCGTGTTGCTGGTGGGCCTTCTCAACTATGTGCCTTCGCTGGCGCTGGGTCCGGTAGTCGAGCACTTAATGCTGTGGCCTGGTCAATAAACCGCAAGGTCAATGAAATCACAACCATGATTACCAAAAAACCATTTGTTTTGCTCGATCCGGCGCTGCTCAAGCCGGCCATTGTGGCGTCGTTCACCAAGCTGAGTCCGCGCGTGCAATGGCGCAATCCAGTGATGTTTGTCGTTTATATCGGCAGCATCTTGACGACCTTGCTGGGCCTTCAGGCGCTGCAGGGTCAGGGCGAGGCGCCAGCAGGCTTCATTTTTGCTGTGGCTTTGTGGCTGTGGTTCACCGTGCTGTTCGCCAATTTCGCCGAAGCGCTGGCCGAAGGCCGCAGCAAGGCGCAGGCCGCTTCACTGCGGAGCCTGAAAAAAAGCACCTGGGCCAAAAAGCTGAAGGAGCCCAGACATGGAGCGTCCTGGTTGCCCGAGCAGGCTGAAAACCTGCGCAAGGGCGATGTGGTGCTGGTGGAAGCTGGCGACATGATCCCGCTGGACGGTGAAGTCATCGAAGGCGTGGCGTCGGTCGACGAGAGCGCCATCACTGGCGAATCTGCACCCGTGGTGCGCGAGTCGGGCGGTGACTTTTCATCGGTCACCGGCGGCACGCGAGTCCTGTCCGACTGGCTGGTGGTGCGTGTCTCGGTCAATCCGGGCGAATCGTTCCTGGACCGCATGATCAGCATGGTCGAGGGCGCCAAGCGCGCCAAGACGCCAAACGAAATCGCCCTGACTATTTTGCTGGTGGCGCTGACCATCGTGTTTTTGATTGTCACGGTCAGCCTGCTGCCGTTTTCAATCTTCAGCGTGGCGGCAGCCGGTTCGGGGAAGGTCGTCAGCATCACTGCCCTGATTGCCCTGCTGGTCTGCCTGATCCCGACCACCATCGGCGGTTTGCTGTCGGCGGTCGGTGTGGCGGGCATGAGCCGCATGATGCAGGCCAATGTGATTGCCACGTCGGGCCGCGCGGTGGAAGCGGCCGGAGATGTGGACGTGTTGCTGCTCGACAAGACCGGCACCATCACGCACGGCAATCGCCAGGCCTCCGCTTTCCTGCCAGCGCCGGGCGTGTCGCAGGCCCAGCTCGCCGCATGCGCCATGCAGGCCTCGATGGCTGATGAAACGCCCGAGGGCCGCAGCATCGTGACGCTGGCCCAAAAACTCGATGCGGTGCAGGTGCTGATCGGCGCTACTACTGAAGTACCCTTCACGGCCCAGACCCGCATGAGCGGTATTGATTTGCAAAAGCCTGACGGCAGCACGCGCCAGCTGCGCAAGGGCGCCGTCGATGCCATTCGCAAACACGTCGAGGCGCTGGGCGGAAGCGTGCCTTTGGAAGTGACACGCGCGTCCGATGATGTCTCGCGCCGCGGCAGCACGCCGCTGGCGGTGGCCGACGGCAGCAGCGTCCTTGGCGTGGTGGAGCTAAAAGACATCGTCAAGTCCGGCATCAAGGAGCGCTTTGGCGAACTGCGCCGAATGGGCATCACGACCATCATGATCACCGGCGACAACAAGCTCACGGCGGCGGCGATCGCGGCGGAAGCAGGCGTAGACGACTTCCTGGCCGAGGCCACGCCGGAAGACAAGCTCAAGCTGATTCGCCAGTATCAGGCCGAAGGCCGCCTGGTGGCCATGACCGGCGACGGCACCAACGACGCCCCCGCGCTGGCGCAAGCCGATGTGGCGGTGGCCATGAACAGCGGCACCCAGGCGGCCAAGGAAGCAGGCAATATGGTCGATCTGGACTCGAACCCGACCAAGTTGCTGGAGATTGTCGAGACCGGCAAGGCCCTGCTGATGACGCGCGGTTCGCTCACCACCTTCTCGATCGCCAACGACGTGGCCAAGTACTTCGCCATCATCCCGGCGATATTTGTCACCACCTACCCGCAGCTGGCGGCACTGAATGTGATGCGCCTGGGCAGTCCTTCCTCGGCCATTTTGTCGGCGGTGATTTTCAATGCATTGATCATCATGTTTTTGATCCCGCTGGCGCTCAAGGGGGTGAAGTACCGCGCCGTGGGTGCGGCCGCGCTGCTGCGCCGAAATCTGCTGATTTACGGACTGGGTGGGTTGATCGTGCCCTTTATCGGAATCAAGGCCATCGACCTGTTGCTGGTCGCCCTGAATTTCGCCTGAGCGACAAGACTCAGACAACAAGCTTCATAAGGATCTCCCATGAAAAACATTCTTCGTCCCGCACTCGTTCTGTTCTTCGTGCTCACGCTGCTGACTGGCGTAGCGTATCCGCTGGTGGTGACCGGGGCCGCGCAACTTCTCTTTCCAAATCAGGCCGGCGGCAGCCTGATACTGCAGGGCGGCAAGCCCGTGGGTTCAGACCTCATTGGGCAGAATTTCAGCGACCCTAAAAACTTCTGGGGCCGCCCTTCGGCCACTGGCCCCATGCCATACAACGCCTCTGCCTCCAGCGGCTCCAACCTAGGGCCACTCAATCCCGCACTGACCGATGCGGTCAAAAGTCGGGTGGAAGCGCTCAAGGCGGTAGATCCGGGCAACACGGCAAAGGTACCGGTTGACCTCGTGACCGCGTCGGCAAGTGGGCTTGATCCGCACATCAGCCCCGCCGCCGCCCGCTATCAGGTCGCGCGTGTTGCCAAAGCCAGAGGCATTCCCGCCGATAAGGTGCAGAGCCTGGTTGAGCGGCAGACCGAAACTCCGTTGTTCGGCTTTCTGGGTGAGCCACGCGTCAATGTCCTGCGACTGAACCTGGCATTGCAGGCTACTCGCTGAAATGCGCGCGAATGACCTGTGCCGGGCATGCATTGGCGCGGCAGGGTAAACGCCTGGCTGGACAAAGGCATCGCTCGCAGCGGGCCAAGTTGGCGGATCCGGCTGGACGAGCAGCGCAGCCACGCTTGACCCTAATTAACTTCGAAGCAGTACCGATACGCGTGCCGGCTTTTACGACTTCTGCAAGCGAACGCCCTGCGGGCTCCTGACACCCGACGGTTGATACGCCATGGCTGGCACCGGCCTGTCAATTTCCGGGCTGAGTTCTTGCTGCACAGGCTTGCCTTGCGCCGGTTAGCCCAAGAAAAAATACAGCTGCCGATCCGGCGGTCTGCAGCGTTAATTTACGGTTTTTTAATCAATAGCCAACCAGTTTAAGTACCGTTTTTCTACCCACACATTCAGAATTTGCAGATCGATCGTTCTGCTAAAAATTGTAGACAAAAGGACATCATGGCTTACGCTGCTTATCGTGAATCGTTTGGTGCGAACAGTTCCTGTTGGCTGCCTGAAGAACGTCGGTTACGGCTAGCCCGGAAGCCGGTGGTGCTGGACGTCACCGTCCCGAGCCGGGACGCGTTTCGGGTGCGCCGCTTGCTGGCCGGCTTTCCAGATACCGGCGTTGTGCGTTGCGTGCCAAGGCCGCGCGATAGCCTGGTGCGTCTGGAGATACGGTTGCCGGCTGATCGGGTGGCCGATGTCATGCATCTGCTCATGACCGCCCTTTCGAGCGGCGAGATGGGCTCGCTGAACTCGTGGCAGCGTCACCTGACCACCCATGGGATGACCCATGGATTCTGATCTTGTGCGCTCCGCAGGCGCGTTGGCGGCTTTGCGCTGCCGCCAGGCTTCGCAGGGTTCATTGTGTGGCGCGCGATATCGCCGGCAGGCGCAACGACAAGGATTGAGTCCTTACCGCATCAGCCGTCTGGACATCGCCGGCAGGCGGTTGCACGCCAGCTTCAACTATTTCGCAAACCAAGGAAATCGAAGGAGCCCGAAAAAACACCTGTTGCCTTTTGCCGCCTGCCTTCTGTGCGTTGCGGGCGCCGCACGGGCGCAAACAGTCGACACGCCTGCCGCCGAACCCGCTTCGCCCCATACCCTGACCGGCAATGTGGCTGCGGTTTCCGACTACCGCTTCCGTGGCGTCTCGCAAACTTACCGCCATCCAGCCATACAGGGCGGCTTCGATTACACCCATGACAGCGGTTTTTACCTGGGCAACTGGAATTCCAGCGTCTCGGCCAACTCTTTCAACAATGGTGCAAGTCTGGAAGTTGATTTGTATGGCGGCTTCCGCTTTCCGGTAGCCAAAAACCTGAGCGGCGATGTTGGCGTGATTCGCTATCTGTATCCGGGCGCCAGGCTCAACAGTGCGCTGGCGACGCCGACCGGCAACAAGTACGACAACACCGAGGTCTACTTCGGACTCACGCAAGGCGCCTTCAACGCCAGGCTTTCGTATGCGGTTAGCGATTACTTTGGCCTGAACGGCAGCACTGCAGGCTATGCTTATTTCAACGCCTTGCCAAACCGCGGGAATTCCAAGGGGACGATGTACCTGGACCTTAACTACAACGTTGATTTGGGCAACCAGGTCACCTTGGGTTTGCATGCCGGGTACACCAGCGTTCGCCGTTACAGCGAGCTTTCCTACACGGACTACAAAATTTCCGTGGGCAAGGAATTTGCCGGCTTGAACCTCAACCTGGCATGGGTCGGCGCCAACGCCGACAGCGGGTTCTACCAGGCGGCCGACCCCCGGGCGGGCTGAACCCGAAAAAACTGGCGAAAACAGCGCTTGTGGTTTCAGTCGGCAAAACCTTCTGACGCAAAATCAAAGTCATGAAAGCGGCACCTGCCAGTTGCGACAGTGTTACGCTTTCGCAGGCATTTTTGACTCCAACAACTTCTCCTGATGGCGCATAACCCCGATTTCCGGCCTGACCCCGACCAGCTGCTCGATCAACTCAGGGAGCATGAAGCGCGATCAAGCCGTGGCAAGCTACGCATTTATTTTGGCGCCAGCGCGGGCGTCGGCAAAACCTACGCCATGCTCAGTGCCGCCCAGCGGGAGCTGAAAGCCGGGCATGATATTCTGGTCGGAGTGATCGAAACACACGGACGCAGCGAAACGGCCGAACTTCTGGCCGGGCTTGAGCAATTGCCGCTGCGCGAGGTGCCTTACCGCGGCCGGACCCTGCAGGAGTTCGATCTGGACGCGGCGCTGGCGCGCAGGCCGGCCGTGCTGCTGGTCGACGAGCTGGCGCACAGCAACGTAAACGGCTCGCGCCACCCCAAGCGCTGGCAGGACGTACAGGAATTGCTGGAGGCCGGCATCGACGTCTGGTCGGCGATCAATGTCCAGCACCTGGAAAGCCTCAATGGCACGGTCGGTGCCATCACCGGCATCCGGATCAACGAGACCGTGCCCGACACGGTACTGGATGCGGCCGACGAGATCATTCTGGTCGATGTCACGCCGGACGAGCTGACGGCGCGGCTCAAGGCCGGCAAGGTCTACCTGCCGCAACAGGCCGAGCGAGCGGCACAAAACTTTTTCCGCAAGGGCAACCTGATTGCGCTGCGCGAGATTGCCTTGCGGCGCACCGCCGAGCATGTCGAAGACGATGTGCGCAGCTACCGGGTCCAGAAATCCATCGCCCCGGTGTGGAACACCGAAGGCGCGTTGCTGGTCTGCATCGGGCCGCGCGAAGGCGCCGAGCAGGCCGTTCGCACGGCGGCCCGGCTGGCCGGCCAGCTCAATGTGCGCTGGCATGCGGTCTATGTGGAAACTCCGCGCCTGCAGCGGCTCAAGGTGATTGAACGGGACCGGATTCTGGCGGTCATCAAGCTGGCCGAAGAACTGGGCGCTGCAACGGCTGTGCTGGCAGGCGGCGATGTGGCCGCCGAACTGGTGACGCAGGCGCAAGTGCTCAACTGCGCCACGCTGGTGGTGGGCCGGCCCGTGTTGCCGGGCTGGTCTGCATTGTGGAGCGGGCGCACCATGACGCGCCGGCTGGCCATGCTGGCCCCCACGCTGGACATTGTGGAGGTGGGCCATGCCGAAAGTGCCCGGCGGCTGGTTCGGGCCGTCCAGCGCCCCGATGAAGAAGCCGCCACCGCCTGGCAAGAAAGCTTGCCGCGTTATGCCTGGGCTGTTGCCGGCAGCGTGGCCGTTACGGTGCTTGCGACGCCGCTGGTGAATTTTTTCGACCTGGCCAACATCGTGATGCTGTTTTTGCTGGGCACGGTGCTGGTGGCGCTGAAGCTGGGGCGTGGTCCGGCGGCGCTGGCGGCTTTCCTCAATGTCGCAGCCGTTGACGTCTTTTTTGTGGCGCCGCGCCTGTCGTTCGCGGTCAGCGATGTGCAGTATCTGGTGACCTTTGCCGTCATGCTGGTGGTGGGGCTGCTGACGGGCCAGCTGACGGCGGGCCTGCGGTTTCAGGCGCGCATTTCTTCCAGCCGGGAGCGCCGCGCGCAGTCGCTGTTCGAGCTGACGCGCGAACTGTCGGCCGCCTTGCTGCATTCGCAAGTGGCCGAACTGGGCGAAGCGGCGGTGCAGCGCAATTTCGGCGGGCAGGCGCTGGTCTTGATGACCGATGCCAGGGACCAGCTGGTGCTGCCTGACCACGCGCCTCCGGGCTTCGATGCGAACGTGGCCGACTGGGCGTTTCGCAATACCCAGCCAGCCGGCCTGGCGACCTCCACTCTGTCCGCCCAGTCGTGGCATTACGTGCCGCTGAAAGCGCCCATGCGGGTGCGCGGCGTGCTGGCGCTGCAGCCGGCGCAGCCGCGCTGGCTGCTGATCCCCGAACAGCTGCAGCAGCTCGATACGCTGGCGCGGCAAATCGCCATCGCGCTGGAGCGCGTGCACTATGTGGACATTGCCCAGCAGGCGGTGGTGGAAATGGAGTCGGAGCGGCTGCGCAACACGCTGCTGGCGGCCATCTCGCACGATGTCCGCACTCCGCTGACAGCACTGATCGGGCTGGCCGAGTCGTTGCAGCGCTCGTTGCCGCCGCTAGGCCGCCAACAGGCCGGGATGGTCCAGGCAATGACCCAACAGGCGCGCCAGCTCAATGCCCTGGTGACCAATCTTCTGGACATGGCACGGTTGCAGAACGGCGGAGTTAGCCTGCACAGCGAGTGGCAGTCGGTCGAAGAGGTGGTTGGTTCGGCGATTCGGGCCGCGCAACCAGCGCTGGAGGGGCAGGCGCTCAGGACCGAGATGCCGCCGGATTTGCCGCTGGTCGAGTTCGACGCCGTCCTGATGGAGCGGGTGCTGGTGAATCTGCTGGAAAACGCCGCCAAGTACGGCGCGCCACCTCTTGAGGTCAACGCCCGCGTGACACCGGACAGTCTGGTGCTGACGGTGCGCGACCACGGGCCGGGGTTGCCGCCGGCCATGCGGGGCCGCGAGGCCGAGCTGTTCGAGAAATTTACCCGCGGCCAATCCGAGTCCGCCACGCCCGGCGTGGGGCTGGGGCTCGCCATCTGCAAAGCCATCGTGGACGCGCACCGGGGGCAGATTGTGGCTGGCAACGCCCAGGACGGGGGGGCGGAATTTACCCTGACCCTGCCGCGCCGCGCCCCACCGGTTCCGGCGCTTGACTAAACACCGCCTATGCCTAATCCCGTTGTCGTAGTGGTGGAAGACGAGCCGCAGATCCGCCGCTTTGTGCGCAGCGCGCTGGAGAGCGAGGGCTGGCAGGTGTTCGAGGCCGACACAGCGCAGCGCGGCTTGAGCGAAGCCGGCACCCGCAAGCCCGATTTGCTGGTGCTCGACCTGGGCTTGCCTGATCGCGACGGCCTGGAGCTGATCCGCGACGTGCGTGGCTGGTCGGCCGTGCCTATCATTGTGCTGTCAGCGCGGGCCGACGAGGCCGACAAGATTGCCGCGCTGGACGCCGGCGCCGACGACTACCTGACCAAGCCTTTTGGCATCGGTGAACTGCTGGCCCGGGTGCGCGCCAATCTGCGCCGGCCGCGCGTCGCCAACCCTGACGGCAGCGTTGAGGAGCCGCTGTTCAGTTTTGGCGATGTGGTGGTGGACCGGCAGGCGCGGCTGGTGCGGCGCGGCGGGGTCGAGGTTCATCTGACGCCGCTTGAGTACCGGTTGCTCACGGTGCTGGTCAGCAACGCTGGCCGCGTGCTGACACACCGCCAGCTGCTGCGCGAGGTGTGGGGGCCATCGCATGCCGGGCAGAGCCACTACCTGCGCATTTACATGGGCCATTTGCGGCAAAAGCTGGAGGCCGACCCTGCGCAGCCCAAACACTTGCTGACGGAAACAGCGGTGGGCTACCGGCTGCTGTTATCCTGAAGGTCCGGTTTTCCGGAATTTCATGCCAAATCAGCCTGTTGTCCAGGTTTTACGGCTGCTGACAGCTATAAAATAGATAGCAAATGCAAGAATCCCCCAAACCCAAAGCAGTGACTCCGCCCGCCAGCAGGGCAGTACGCATTCCCAAGCCTGCCCCGTCTCTTCCAGGCTCGCCGGTGCCAACCGTGCGGCTGAACAAGCGCATGGCCGACCTGGGCCTGTGTTCGCGCCGCGAGGGCGACGACTGGATCGCCCGTGGCTGGGTCCGCGTCAACGGCGTTCCCGCTGTCATGGGCCAGCCGGTGGCACTGGATGCGCGCATAGAAGTGGCGCGCGAGGCCGAGCAGCAGCAGCGCCAGCAGGTCACCATCCTGATCAACAAGCCGGTCGGCTATGTCAGCGGCCAGGCCGAAGACGGCCACCAGCCCGCCGTGGTGCTGGTGCAGCCGCAAAACCGCTGGAGCGAATGCAACAGCCGCATGCGCTGGGGCCATGAGCAACTGCGCGGCCTGGCGCCGGCCGGCCGCCTCGACATCGACTCGATCGGCCTGCTGGTGCTGACGCAGGACGGCCGCGTCGCGCGTCAGCTGATCGGCGAAGGTTCTGACATTGAAAAAGAGTACCTGGTGCGCGTCAGCTACGGCGCTGAAGCGCTCAACGTGCAAGCCGTTTTCCCGCGTGAAAAACTCGCCCTGCTGTGCCACGGACTGAGCCTGGACGGGCAGGCGCTGCGGCCAGCGCAGGTGAGCTGGCAAAACCCCGAGCAGCTGCGGTTTGTGCTCAGGGAGGGCAAAAAACGCCAGATCCGGCGCATGTGCGAGCAGGTCGGGCTGTTTGTGACCGGGCTCAAGCGGGTGAGGATAGGCCGCGTCAACCTGGGCCATTTGCCGATTGGCCAGTGGCGCTATCTGGCGCCGCACGAGCAGTTCTGACCGGTTTTTTCAATAAAACCGGCTCTCGTCCAATGAGTACGGTCACAGTTAGCTATTAAATAAATAGCAAACATCGCGCTGGCCAAACACCTGCACAATCGGCGCATGAGCACACTTTCTCCTGACGGCGAGGCCCCGCCCCGTTTCTCCAGCCTGCCCGCCTGGCTGCATGTTTCCGACATCCAGGGACTGGCGCAACTCGCCACGCAGGCCGCGCTGGGCGTCACAGGGCTGGCCGAAAACGTCCAGGGCAATGTCTACAAGGCGGTGGCGGCGTTGCTGGGGCCGTTCGGGGCCAGGTTTGTCGACCACGCGCCAGGGGGCAGCGGTGTTAGGTCCGCCGGAATCACCGGGCTGGTCTACGGCGGCGTCAAGGGCATCACCCGGCTGGCCGGCGGGACCGTTAACGCCGTGCTGTCGGGGGTGGTGCCGCTGGTCGGCGAGCAGCGCTCTTCACGCCGGCGCGAAGCCATGCTGGCGGCCCTCAACGGTGTGCTGGGCGACCATTTGCAGGCAACGGCCAACCCGCTGGCGATCAGCATGAGCCTGCGCCACCAGGGCGAGTCCCTGCCGCTGGAAAAAGCCGCCCTGGCGCAGCGCCTGCCTGCCGCAACCAGCAAGGTGCTGGTGCTGATTCATGGCCTGTGCATGAACGACCTGCAATGGCGCACCCACGCCGCTGCAGGCGCGCCCCGGCAGGAGCACGATCACGGCCTGCAACTGGCCGATGCCCTCGGCTATACCCCCGTTTATCTGCACTACAACACCGGTCTGCATACCTCCAGTAATGGCCAGCAACTGGCCGCACTGCTGGAGCAACTGTTGCAGGCCTGGCCGCAGCCGGTGCAGGAGTTGACGCTGCTGGGTCACAGCATGGGCGGCCTGGTGGCGCGCAGCGCGTGCCAGCAGGGCGCCCAAACCGGCTGCGCCTGGCCTGCACAGCTCAAACGGCTGATTTTTCTGGGTACGCCACACCACGGTGCGCCGCTCGAGCGCGTGGGCCACTGGGTCGATGCCATGCTGGAAAAACAGGCCGTTACCAGGCCCTTCGCCAAAATCGGCCAGATACGCAGCGCCGGCATTACCGATTTGCGCCATGGCAATTTGCTGGAGGCCGACTGGCTGGATGCCGGCCGCTTTGAAAGCGCGCGAGATTCCCGGCAAATCCTGCCGCTGCCCGCCAGCGTGGCCTGTTACGCCGTGGCCGCCACCACCGTAACGCACGATAGCGGGCCACTGGCGCCGGTCAGGCGGGCCCTGAGCCACAAGATGATCGGCGACGGGCTGGTGCCGCTCGAAAGCGCATTGGGCCAGCACGAAAAGCCGGAGCGCTGCCTGGCGTTTGCACCCGAAAACCAATGGATTGCCCATGGCATGGGCCATCTGGAGTTGTTGAGCCGGCCGGAAGTGACGCGGCAGCTGGTGGACTGGCTGCGGCGCCCGCTGGCCGCCTGATTCTGGTTTCGGGCTTACGCATGCCGGCGTGCGGGGGGCGCCGGTACAGGCCTAGTTTGTCCCGCGCTCTCATCCCCTTTTTGCCGCAAGCTTCTCTGCCGAAAGATAAAGGATGGGTTTGTGCTTGGTCAAGCTACAGGGTCTTCATGGATTTAACCTGGTGCCGCCTGGGGATAACCCTTAAAAAACCGAAGCACCTTGAAATTATTGGTTGCAATTGACGCATATGGAACCACTCAAAGCCTTGAATTTCCACAATTAGATACAAGTTCTGCGGCGCCTTAGATTGGTCGAACTTGATGCGCTAACTGGTTGAATTCGTGAATTATTTCATTGTTTGTCGATTGAGGCTGGTTGTTGCCGTAAAAGATTTCGCTTACGATAAGTGACGTTTGAAGTGATTCCAGTGAATGTGGTGTTAATTGCTGCAGGCGACATGTAAGTTAGGTAACACGCGGCGAGGCCGCAGAACAGGAAATTGTTGTGAAAAAGAATGTTTTTGCCAAGTTTGCGCTGATTGCTTTGGGAACTTGCGCTGTTGCAGCTTCTGCCGCGACAAGCACTGCAACCTTTCAGGTGCTCATGAAAGTCCAGAGTTCGTGCGCGGTGACGGCTGGGTTAGCTTCCAACATCGATCTGGGCCCCCAGTTGTCGACTGCGACCGCCCTGACTGGTAGTAGCACTATCAGCGTGACCTGCTCCAAGAAGACGCCGTACTTCATCGGCTTGGCGCCGTCCAACGCCAACACGCTGGGTCTGGGTTCGATGGCTGCGCTGAATGTAGCGCCGGTCACCGGCAATACCGACGCCGTTCCCTACCAGCTCCGTTCCGCGACGGGCATTGCTGGCGCCATCTGGGGCAATACTGCAACCGCCACGGCCGTTGGTAATGGCGTGAGCGGTACCGGTACCGGTGGGTCGCAATCGATTCCGGTTTATGCCACAGCTGCAAGCGCCAACTTCACGCCCGACAGTTATGCCGACACGGTTACAGTTACCGTGAATTACTGATAATCGTGTCATGACCCGCCGCTTGCGATATTCCCTGATTACCGCATTCTGGCTGGTGTGCGGAATGGCTGCAGCAAGCGGCCTGCAGGTGTCGCCGATCACGCTGACCCTGCCGCCGACGCAAAACGCTGATGGCCTCTGGCTCAGCAACACCGGCGACAACGTGGTGAGCGCGCAGATCCGGGTCTATCGCTGGACGCAGGAGGGTTTCGAGGACAAGCTAACACCTTCGCGCGGCCTGCTGGTCAGTCCGCCGATGTTGCAGTTGCCCGCCGAGGGCCGTCAACTGATCCGGGCGATCCGTGCCGGGGCGCCGCCCAATGGCGCGGGGGCCGTGCAAGAGGCTTATCGCATCATCATCGATGAACTTCCGGTGGACACGCAGGGCAAGAAGGGCTTGCAGTTTGTACTGCGCTATTCGGTGCCGATTTTTGTTCAGCCCGCCGGGGAGCCGCCCATCGCGCCTCAACTGCGCTGGGCTGTGCGCGATGAAGCGGGTACGGCGTTTCTGGAAGTTGCCAACAGTGGCGGCAGCCACGCCCAGTTGGCTGATTTGAGTTTTACCGATACCGCCGGTCGCCGCACCGCAGTGCATGCCGGGCTGCTCGGCTATGTCTTGCCAGGTGCGAAAATGCGCTGGGCTTTGAAGCCCGCCGCAGCGACCTTCACCGCTGGCGGCAGCTGGGAAGCAATGATCAATGGCAATACAGCGCAGCAAAACATCCAGACGGCTGATAGCCCTCGTTGAGGGATTGTTTCTGCTGCATGGTTTGCTGATGTCTGCGGCGCATGCCGTGAGCACGCCGCCGCCAGTCGCTACCTCACCGCTGCTGATCTCTGATGCCGGCGAGAGCCAGCTCGCTGGATCTCGCGGTACTGATCTTTATCTGGACCTAAGCCTCAACGGCATGCTGCGCGGTCTGGTGCCCTTCGGTTTGCGCGATGGCGAGCTGTGGGCCAGTGCGGCTGTTCTGCGCCAACTCGGCTTCGTGCTGCCGGCGGGCAACTTCGATCAGGTGCGTGTGGCCAGCCTGCCGGGTGTGCAGGTGCAATTCGACGCCGGGCGCCAGAGCGTGGCGATTACAGCGCCGCTGGCGCTGCTCAAGCTACCCACCACGGTGATAGGCGAGACCCCTGCCACCGCGCAAGCCGTGAGCACCTCACCCGGCATACTGCTCAACTACGACCTGTATGGAACGCAGGGCAGCGGCAACACTTCAAGCCTGAACGCCTTCACTGAAATTCGCGCTTTCAACGGCAGCGGGGTGCTAAGCAACACTACGCTGATGCAGTCGTCGCGCAGTGAAAGCGCGGGAGTGCAAGGCCATACGGCGCGGCTCGACACCACCTGGAGCCGCTCCTTTCAGGATGAGCTGTTAACGCTGCGTGTGGGCGACACGCTCACCGCCGCGCTGCCCTGGTCGCGCGCCACGCGCATTGGCGGCATTCAGTTGTCGCGCAACTTCGCGCTGCAGCCCTATAAAACCACCGCGCCGCTGCCCGCGTTCATCGGCTCGGCCACCTTGCCGTCCGAAGTGGAGCTGTATGTCAACGGCATGCGGCAGTACCGCGGCCAAGTGCCGGCCGGCCCGTTCCAGCTCAACACCCTTCCCAATATCAACAGCACCGGTCAGGCGCAGGTGGTGCTGACCGATGCCCTGGGCCGCGCTACCACGCTTAATTTTTCGCTTTATGACACGCACCAGTTGCTGGCCAAGGGCTTGTCTGACTGGTCTGTGGACTTGGGCGCGGTGCGTCAGAACTACGGCCTGAGCTCTTTCGACTATGGCCGTGATCCAGTGGCAAGCGGCACTTGGCGCTACGGCGTCAGCGACAGTTTCACGCTGGAGACGCACGGCGAAGCCACACGCGGATTGGCTGCGGCCGGCGCTGGCGGCGCATGGCAGCTCGGGGGCCTCGGGCTTTTGTCGGGCGCGGTAGCCCAAAGCAGCCACGGCGCGGGCAACGGCACGCAGTTCAACCTCGGCTACAGCTGGCAAAACCAGCACCTCAACTTTGGCCTGGACAGCACCCGCACCCGCGGCGATTACCGTGACGTAGCCTCGCTCTATGGCAGTGCTACGCCCACCGGAACCGGTCGCACGCTGGTCGGCTACAGCACCGAAAACCTGGGCAGCTTTGGTGCGACTTACCTTTACTTGCGCTATGCCGGGCAGGATGCCACGCGGTTTGCAAGCGCCTACTGGTTCAAGTCGCTAGGCCGCTCGGCCTCGTTCAATGTCAGCCTGAACCAGAACCTGGCCAAGCCCAGCGAGCGCAACCTGTTCGTCGGCGTGAGCTGGGCGCTGGACGGAGGCACCAGCATCAGCACCGGCCTGCAGCGCGACAACACTCGCACCAGCTACACCGCCGACGCCCAGAATTCGGCGCCCAGCGAGGGCGGCTTTGGTTGGCGCGCGGGCACCCGCGTGGCCGAGGGCCAGAATGGCGGCCAGGCCGAACTCAACTATCTGGGCCGCTATGGCCGAGTGGCCACCGGCGTCAGCATCTTTGGCGACAGTCGCTATGCTTACGTCAACGCCAGCGGTGGGCTGGTGTTCATGGGCGGCCAACCCTTTGCTTCGCGGCGTATCGACAGTGCGTTTGCCGTGGTCTCGACCGATGGCGTGGCCGGCGTGCCGGTGATGCTGGAAAACCGCAAGATTGGCCTGACCGACAGCAAGGGCATGCTGCTGGTTGTGCCGCTCAACGCCTACCAGAACAACCAGCTGGCGATTGACCCGATGCAGCTGCCCGCCAGCCTGCGCCTCACCAGCACCAAGATGATGGCAACGCCGAGTGATCGCGCCGGCACCCTGGTGCGATTCGGTATCACGCCGATACGCGCGGCCTCCATCCTGCTGGTTGATGCCGCCAACCAGCCAATGCCCGTGGGCAGCCTGGTGCGTGTTAACGGGCAGGGGGGCGAACCGGCGTTGGTCGGCTTCGACGGCGTGGTCTACCTGGATACGCTGGACACCCATAATGTGTTGAACGTAGTAACGCCTGACGGCGCTTGTCGCGTAAGTTTTGACTACCTCAAAGACGGCGAGGGCATTCCTGAAATCGGGCCACTGCGCTGTGTTAAGGACACATCTCAATGAAAGTTCTGTCACTGTTACTCGCGCACCTGTGCCCGCTATGGCTGATGCCGGGCACCTCGCACGCCGCCGACCCGGTGGTTTGCAGTGCCTCTATCAGCGGTGGGCTCAACTTTGGCAGCAGCATCGAGCCGCAAATCCCGGGCAATAGCGATGTATCTTCTAGCCTGAGTTACACCTGCACCAACACTACCAACACAGCCTACTGGGTCACCGTGTGCTTCAACATCGCTGACGGGCCGCTTGGCGTCAGCGGCGGTCGCCGGCAAATGAGCGGACCGGGTGGCAATGTCGGCTTCCAACTCTACACGGATGCTGCCCGCACGCTGGTTTGGGGAGCCATCAACAGTAGCAACTTTCCGACGCCGGTTCGCCCTGCCAATTTCCAGATTTCGAAGAACGCAAGTGCGACGGCATCGATTCCCATATACGGGCGACTCTTCGGCGGCCAGGCGAACGCAACGGCCGGCAACTACACCACCAGCTTTGCCTATCCGAATGTCCAGATCACCGGCAGCTTGCAGACTGGCAGCAGCAGCGGTGGCAGCTGCGGCAGTGCTGGCACCGATGCAGCCGGTTTCGCCAGCTTCCCGGTCAGTGCCAGCTACGTCAACAGCTGTACAGTTACAGCCACCGACCTCGACTTTGGAACACAGAATTCTACCGCCGTCAACGTTGGGCCCACCGGCAACGGCTTGGTCAACATCGTATGCTCAAAAGCCGCCCCTTATACCATCGGCCTGAAGCCGAATAGCACCAATTCCACGGTGGGCGCCGGCACGATGACGGGTCTTACATCCGGCAATACTGACAAGGTGCCGTACCAGCTTTACGCCAACGCCGGTCTAACCATCGTATGGGGTGATACACCGGGCAGCAACACCATCCCCGGCACCGGTACCGGTGCGGTGCAGCCAGCCGTCTCAGTCTACGGCAAAGTGCCAAGTGCCAATTTCACCCCTGACAGTTACCAAGACACCGTGACGATCAACGTCAGGTATTAATAGGGTGGTTCTGCATTTCCCGCAGTCCCTCGTCTGTTGAATCAGCCCTCATCTTTGCTTCCTGACTTAAACCATTTCTGGTGTACGTTGCACTGATGTGGCATGCTATTTATTTGTAAATTAATGCCGGACAATCAGGAAACCGCCTCTGGCGTTTTGACAATATCCTTCTCCGGCAAGACCAGCGCGTCGCACCAGGTAGATGCTGCAGATATCTGGGGGCTGGGCTGCTATTGCGCATAATCCGGACTTGATAAATCGCGGCTGCGCCCCTATTTCCGGATGTTCCGCGGTGTTCAAACTTCATTCCCTCCATTTTTCTTCATAATTCAATGAGCAAACAAACCCGTCCCTTCCAGGCCGAAGTCGCCCAGCTCCTCAAGCTGGTTACCCATTCGCTCTATTCCAACCCCGAAATCTTCCTGCGTGAGCTGATCTCGAACGCCTCCGACGCCTGCGACAAGCTGCGCTTCGAGGCGCTGAATGACGCCGGGCTGTATGAAAACGATGCCGAACTCGGGGTGCGCGTCAGCTTCGACCCGGCTGCCAAGACCCTGACCATCACCGACAACGGCATCGGCATGTCGCAGCAAGAAGCCATTGATCACCTGGGCACGATTGCCAAGAGCGGTACCCGCGACTTCATGGCCAAGCTCTCGGGCGACCAGAAAAACGATGCGCAGCTGATCGGCCAGTTTGGCGTCGGCTTTTACTCCGGCTTCATCGTGGCCGACAAGATCACCGTGGAAAGCCGCCGCGCCGGCCTGGCAGCCGCCCATGGCGTGCGCTGGGTCAGCGACGGCACGGGCGAGTTCGACGTCAGCGAGATCGAGCGTGCCGAACGCGGCACCAGCGTCACACTGCACCTCAAGGACGATGCCAGCGACTACCTCAACGCCTGGAAGCTCAAGAGCATCATCAACAAGTATTCCGACCACATCTCGCTGCCCATCCTGATGCCCAAAGAAGAGTGGAAGGACGGCGAAAACGACCAGCCCGGCGAGATGGTGAAAACCGGCGAATGGGAGACCGTCAACCA